>JAAYFB010000045.1 GCA_012728465.1 Proteiniphilum sp.
ATAAAAGCATTTGCACAAAAATAAATGCCATTTTCCAAACCATTTTTACTCATTCCCTAAATTTTTTGTGTCAACCATATTTGACTTTTGCTCATTGCCTTTTTTGCGAGTGTCAATGTGATTTGAGTTTTGCTCATTGTCAAAAATGCACACCATTTTCATATATATTTTTCTCTGATTTGCATTTGCCAATTGAATTGGGATATTTATATAAATCAATGTGATGGTATGTAACCACAAATAGCCTATCTATCAAACAAATGCTACTATCCTTTTTAATACCTTTAGATGGTTATGCATAACAGCTCCTGCATGGCATAACATAGTGATAAGCAGCTACATATTATAACATAAATGCTTGCTGAACAATGTTGTGTATGGGATGTTTAGCTAATAAATACATAAAAATATAAGGAGACATTATGAAAACAATTTACCACGCAGCAGACACTAGAGGACATTCTAATCATGGGTGGCTAAATAGCTGCCACACATTTAGTTTTGCAAACTATTATGATGCCAATCGTATGAATTTTGGTGCTCTAAGAGTAATAAATGATGATACAGTTAGTCCTGGTCGTGGCTTTGGACAGCATCCTCATGCCAACATGGAGATTATAAGCATACCATTAGAAGGGGATTTGCAACATGAGGATAGCATGGGAAATAGTGGCATCATTAAGAAAGGCGAAGTGCAAGTTATGAGTGCGGGTACTGGCATATATCATTCTGAAATGAATGCAAACAGAGACAAGGAGGTAAAGTTTCTTCAAATATGGATATTGCCACGAGATAAGAATGTAGAGCCAAGATACTCCCAACAATCAATTTTAAACAATGAAAAGCACAATGAGTTTCAACAAATAGTATCACCCAATAAGGAAGATGATGGTGCTTGGATTCATCAGGATGCATGGTTTAACCTAGCAAAATTTGATGAGGGAGTAAATAGAGAATATAAACTGCACCAAGAAGGCAATGGAGTTTATATCTTTGTGCTAGAAGGAAGTGCAAAAGTAGGGGACCAAGAGCTTAGTAGAAGAGATGGATTGGGAGTATATGACACTGATTCATTTACTTTGGAAGCTACTAAGGATGCTGAGATACTTTTGATAGAGGTTCCGATGACATTATAATAACTAAGCAAAACAATATGTTAGATACATTTGCTAAAAGAGCAATCAATTTTAATAAAAACTTAGGATACTCTGGCGAATTGCCAGAGGACTTCCAGGTATTAAATCCTTTTCAAGACAATCCAGAAACTGTTAATGTTATGGAGCAGTTCTACAATAAGTTTTATAGCGATAATAATAAGCGTAGGTTTATTATTGGAATCAATCCAGGTCGTCATGGTGCTGGCACCACAGGTGTCCCCTTTACTGATACCAAGAGACTTAGCAATGTGTGCGGGATAGATATGGAGGGATCATACACACATGAGGTATCATCTGTGTTTGTATATGAAATGATTGAGCAATATGGTGGAGTGGAAAAATTTTATAGTCATTTCTTTATCAATTCACCTTTTCCATTGGCAATAATCAGAAAGAACAATAAAAACAAATGGGTAAATGCAAATTATTATGACGAACAGTATTTATATGAAATGACTAAGGATTATATGGTGTCAATACTAAAACGTGAAGTTGAACTAGGCTTACATTGTGATGAAGTATTTGTTTTGGGTAAGAAGAATGCTGACTATGTGAGTCGATTAAATGCTGAAGCTAAGCTTTTCGAAAAGATAACTCCATTGGAGCATCCTAGATACATTCAGCAATATAAATCTAAAGACAAACAACTATATATTGATAAGTATTTGATGGCATTTGATGGTAATGGTAATTGATACCTTTGCGTGAGATATAATTACTCAAGCTAGTGATTCAAATTAAATCTCATGCTCAATCCCGTATTAGTATTAGATGTGGAGTATGCTGATGAAGATACTAATGGGGTATTAATTATTTTATCAAAAAATGCTCGGAGTGTGAGCGAACGACTTAAAGCATAGTCGGCCGAAAACCTAATACTCATTGTTCGTATGCCACTAGTAGGCTGTGTGAAGCCTTCATCTATCTTTCTAATGAGAGCATTTGTGATTTTGTGAGAAAAGTCCAATCTAACATTCAAATCATTATTGAAGTCTCCTGCAAAGCTTCCATCGTTAGCATCATTATCTGAGTTTTGCAACGCTCTGGCACGTTGAGAAGCTCTTCTATTATTCTTCATAGAGTTTGAACCAAAGCCTATGATACGATTAAAATCTGCCACACGATACCCCACACCAACCACAATATCATTGTCATTAGTTTCAACTATTTGATATGAACTAACATTTAGATTAATGGAACGAGTTCTATTAAGTCTGGCATTTACTGAAATATTATTGCTAAATACACCTCTAGCTTCGACAAGGGGGTTGAAGCTCTCTATAATACTGACAGCACCTATATCGTAGGGCATAGAGGGTAGGGGCATTCCATTTAGTACATCACGAATATAACCCAAATCGGAATTGTCACCCATAGATACCCAGTTGAGATGAGATGAGAAAGCCCCAACACGATATTGCGAAACATATTTATGTGTGACCATAAATGACTTTAGCTCCGATTGAAGTTTGGGAGCCATCTGCAATAAGTTGTACGAAATATCCCAGTTTGGCATCATCGATAATATATTGGGGAAAGCCGTTAAAGCAATTTTATTTGCACTCTTGCCTGTATATGCGGCAATAAATGCAGGAATGAGAGCATCAGACGAATTAAGATTAACATCACCAACGGATGGATCAAAATCTTGGTTTCCCATTGGTGTGTCTGTAATAAAACCTTTGTTGGGATATTTAGAATTACTGTAATTGTCTCTAATTCTCTTTGCCACAACATCTCTATTATCTAAAAAATTATTGAAAGCAGGTGATGTATAATTATTGTTTGAGCTTGATCCTTCAAATGCCGATTTGATAGATATTATACTAATGGCGTAACTACCTCCATATTGCTTTGGCATATCATCAAACATATATCTTACTTCTGTTCTTCTATTATTCTCATATAATGAGTTTAAATCAATTCTGAGTCCTCTGATGGGTTCAAGAGAAGCATCAATACGCAGATTTTTGGTGCTATTATAGATTGCTGGAGTAATATTGTTTTGATTTTTGATTAGCCAATTATTATCATTTGCTTTATCAATAAACGACTCTCCACCCTCTAGCCCAAAAGCAAAGCCCAAGCCTGGAATCATCGAACCATTTAAATCAGATTGCCCAAAGAAGCTACCAATCATCGGATCGAAACCAAATATATCTGTTCTAGATTTATATCCATAGTTGATATTAATATTTCGTAGCATCATTATCCCTCGTGCACCATATTGTGCTGCATTGTATAACAGATTATTTTCATTTGTTCGGACAGGTACTATTGATAAATCTATAGCCACACTATCCCTATTTTGAATTGCTATGGTATTGTTATTTATGCGTTTGTATTTAACCTTGTATTGCTTTCCGTTACTTCTAGCAGTTACCAATAGTTTACGACTATCCAAGTTGTGTGGCACAATGATATTCGAGTCAGATTTTAACACAATAGTTTCAGTAAACCTTTTCTGTTCTGCTACTGGGGCTCTATTATTGTTGCTAGCATTAGAATTCCCTGCTGCATCAAATCTTTGATTAGTTTTCTTTAAAAAGCCTATTTTATTGTATAGCTGAACCATATTTAGTCTCCCATTCAATGTAAGCGACAGATCATTTTGAATGTTGTTACCCAAGTTTTCATCTTTAATAAAAGCACCTCTCTCCCAACGATAACGAGCATTGTATGCTGCACTAGAGTTAATCCAATCTAATACAGGAATATTCTGAAATGGCAAATTATATGTTACATCAGCTGTTTGCTCATAGTTGAGTGGTTTGCCCAAGTTACGAATACTTTGATTTACGGAGTCTTTCCATATCTCGTAATCATCCCTATTTATTTTCTTGTTCACTTGCAGGTAAGGCTCTTCTATTTCTGCAATAGTTCCTGATCGGAATGATGTTTTCAGATTGCGTGTCAAATCCCATATTATAGAAAAATCTCTATCCCAAAGGAAGTTGTGACTAAATGATAGGTAGTTAGAGTTAGACTCGGTTGTGCCAGACAAATATGCGTTTAAATCTCTCAATTGCGACTCTTGGTAGTTTCTAACCATGTTTGTGCTTAGCTGTATGTTATTTGGCAAATAATTAAAATTGAGCGACTTAATTAGTTTTAGCCAACCTGAAGTGCTAGTTATACTCTTGAAAGGCTCAAGTGGTTTCACAATAGGAGTATATGTATAATTAGCCTGAATACGTTGATTTAGATTATTATCATATTCCGTTTCGGGATTGCGATAATGGTTTTGACTGTATGAGTACCCAAAACTAAAGTTAGTAGGATCATATGGCATTGGGGTTTTGCTCCTTATGTCAATCTTTACATTGTTAAGGCTCAGGTTCTTGTTGAGCTGCATAACATTGGATATGTGTGTTATAGAGTCACGTTCTCTTTTGTCATCAATATCTTTTAATGATTCCGACAGTAATATATCCTTATTAAAAGGATCGTATTGTGCTGCAATAGACTGGTTAGAGTAGGAGTAGTATAAAGGGGCTTTCAACTTAACTGCCTTTGGTATAAATCGACCAATATCAACATTGAGAGCAATATTAAAGGATGACAAATCATCATTACGGCGTTGTAGCAAACTTTGGTCCAAAGCACCAAACCCTGCTGTCTCTTTTCTGCCTGATACATTTACAGTACCTATATCTGAAAGTGCTACAAACATATTACCCTGTGCTGCCCATCCACCTTTTTCGTCAAACTCGCTAAGCCTAAGCTCATTTATCCACACCTCGCCCGACTTGTTCGAATTAGATCTGTTTCTAACACCAATCATAATTACTTTTACTTCAGCAAGTGAAGGATTACCCATGATTGTTATATTATTATCTGGTTTTTGTGGATCAGTTTCAGAATATGGAGTCATAAATGTTACACCACTTTCGCTACGCTTCTCTGCATTTCGTCGTAATTTCAGATTAGTGAGCAAATTCAATGGAAAATCAAACATATTATTAATATTCCACACCTCTTCTTGATCTGAAACTATATGAGTATTATATTTGCCTTGTGGAGTGAGCTTTAGAGGTATTTCATACTCATAATAATTGTTTCGATAATCAGACCCAATTCGCATGAATATACTCAGTTCATCATCATCAAGATTAGTATCATCGTTATTGAAAGCCTCAGCATGCACAAACATTTGCAAGCGTTTGTATCTACGTAAGTCGTATATTGTGTTTTTGTAAATAGCTCGCGAGTCACCTGAATCGAGATTATCAATCTTTAGTGATATAGATTGTTCGTTTTGCTGACGGAGTTGTGGTTGGCTTGGGTCAAGTATTCTACTAACTCCCGGAGGCAATACATAATTTACTGGTGTTTTGTCTCCATTCTCTTCAATGTTTACAGTAGATAGTTCTATTTTACCCAAACCACTAACAGTTCCTCCCGAATTAATATCCTGTGTGTATGATCTCCATTCGCTTCGCACTAGTTGTAGAGTCGCAAAACGTAGGAAAGTTGGCTCCTCAAAGTTTGTCAAAAACATTCGCATAAATCGAATATTATTGAAACCTTGAATGTTCCCAACTCTTGTTTGATAATCACGAATAGGTATTTTAAATTGATACCAATTAACCGTTCCACTCTCCCCATTGCGAAGAGATACAGACACCTCACGCTTATCCACAATATAGTTTTGCCCCACTTCCATTTTTTCTGGTCGCATCTCAATTTTATATTGATAGTATGACTCATTTTCATTTAATGTGTTATCGCTATCAATATCCTCCACATCGGGAGTAGTGCGAGCTGCTGTGGCAAAATTAGCTTCGTCGGGTGCAAGAGAGTTACCCTCAGTTCCATTATAATATTTGTATCTATCTAAAATACTAATCTCTGCCTTATCTTGCTCTTCACCTCTGAAGTGCCTAAAGTTATCTCCCGAAGGATCATTCAAGGGAGAGTGTTTATCATCACTCATTTTAGAAATAGCATCTGGAGATAGTTTTGTTTTTATCTCATTTATATAATTGGAGTATGTTTCAAATTCTATCTCCTCTTTAGTGCTTAGTCCATTAAGACCAACATCCTGAATTTTTCGTGCATCACTGCCTTGCGAGTTATCGAAAGCATAGACGGTAGATTGTCGTTTGGGATATTTACCCCACACGCTCCATCCCACAGCTGAAGGGTCATTATCAAGTGGTAGCCCATTTTCGAAAAACTTTTTCCCATCTTTAAGTATGTCTTCCGATATCTCTCCAAGATTGAAATATAAATCTCCACCATTGGCGGTGCCTAGTTTGTCCTCTGCAAAGGGGTCCATTAGCCAAAACTCAATATACTCAATATTTGCCGCCTCAAAGTCTCGTGTATCCATCTTTCTGGTTATGCCACCCCATCTTTGTTTAGGATTGGTTAGCTTGCCATCCGAATCAATATTTGTGTCAAGGTTGTATGGACCACGTTCATTAGGATAAAATGAAATATTCATCACAGGTATTGTGGGTGGCTCACCATAAACAGCCTCTTTGTTTGGATAAATCTCCCTTTCATATACCTCTCTTACTCTGTGGTCGGATAGTTGTGTGACATCATTTTTGATGTGTGCAGGGGTTCTTGATGAGTTTCTTCGAGTAAAAAGCCCATCGATATAAAACCAAGCCATATGTGCTCTGTTCTTTCCATAATCTATATTGTTGCTAAGAGTAGCTTCAGGAAAAAGACCCGTTGATGTGTTATTATATGGTGTGGCTGCTAGTGACCAACTGTATGGCGAACGTAAATCGATTGATGAGGTAGATGTCTCAAAGTCGTCAAGATATGAGTATCCTTGAGTATGTTTATTTGTGTAGTGCCCAGGTATCATGTGAGCAAACTCTATATTAGCTCCAATTTGAGATGGTGCTGTGGCCTCCACAAATGGCAACATATCCACCAGATTGGTAAGTGCATATGATTCTTTTTTGAATGATGTGTTAACACCCCACAAGGTGTTACGAACAGATTCATCCGCAAAAGATGTTTTCATAGTTAAAGGTTTTTCATAATAGTGCATTATAGTAGCACCTACTGTTAGGTTTTTCGAAAAATCATAGGCCATATCAATCCCCATCATTGTCTTACGTTGCATATTAAACATTGACTGATTTTCTAGTGAAACATTAACAGGCGTTCCTGCATCAATGATAGCTTGATTTATGATGCTAACTGTTCCTGACACATAGTCAACCGTGTAGTCAATTCCCTCAGTTAGAGTTTCACCACCAGCGGTAACTCTTACTGATCCTCTTGCCACGTTCATAGCTTCTAGGTTAATTTCGTTGCCCGATGTGCCTCGATATTCACCCGATAGTCTAAATTTATTTTTCTCCGCTACTTGTCTTGCCACAGTAAGTGTAGAGTCATAAAGCTCTTGATAGACATACTTATCAGCTATTGAATTGTTATTTATCTTCTCCCTCAGATGCGAACCAAAGGGCTCAACTACGGGAAATATTATTCTTCCATTTTGAGACATTACTGTGTAGCCCTCCACAAAGTCAAATATGCCATCAGGGTAGGGGTCACTCTTAGAGTTTAACTTGTCCAAATTCATTACTCTAAGTAACAATTCGTTTTTTATATCACCTTCGGGAATATAGTTAAGATTTACCCCAGTGGTATCGCTTTGATAAGATATATTCAATTTAAACTTATCCTTTTGAATATTGCTTGCTCCATATCCTAAGGCATATATGTTTTTCATCATCAAGTCCCATGTGTAAGCCTTGGGTGATAACGACACAGGTTTCAATAATTTCAAAAATAGGGCTCCTCCTTGATTTGCCACTTGTTCGTTTGTTTCTCTGCCAATGTTATTCGAAAACTCACCAACCTGATATGCCTTTCCGTTGTACGTATATTCATATGCAACTGCCAAAACTTCATCTGCTTGAAGTGGAGATTTAAGTGATAAATATCCTAACTGTGGCTGAAAGGTGTATTCGTTAGAGTTAAGCAAACGAGCATTCTCAACCTTTTCATAGTCTTGACCAATCACTAAATTTGGTGGCAAAATGCTCCCCGTTAAACTAATATCCCGCACTGCAGAATAGTTAGAAATCATACTTGGATATAGATTGTTAGCGTCGTTGTGCGGAGCAGAGATATTACCTGATGGCTGCCACAATGGGTTATGTATTGTGTTGTTCTCAGCCATATCGGCAAAGGCTAACACATTGCGAGCTTGATCATAATTGCCACGCTTGTTTGTTACCCACACTTCCATTCGTGTAATCAATACTGATGAC
>JAAYFB010000296.1 GCA_012728465.1 Proteiniphilum sp.
ACTTCCCACAAATATCTCTGCATCAATCGTCAAAGTTTTTAGCTTTTTGAAATCAATCTCAGTTTTATCTACATGGAAGAGCAGTGGGGTCATGTCTGCAAAAATTTTAATATCCTCTAACGGCATTTCATATGATTCTGAAACTCTTTTTTGGTAAATAACAGAATACTGCTTCTTGAATAAGTTAATCACATTCTCATTGGAATACTCTTGATTTTTCAAATGTTCTTTTGCAATGTTTCTGAACTCCATCAGATGTTTATTCCCAGGAATAACCTTTACAATATAGCCGCTATCCGTCAGAACTCTATTGAACTCCAAATAATTAGCTGGTGTAAATATGTCCAGTATACAGTCTACTGAGTGGTCTCTAATTGGCATATTTTCCAAATCACCCACAAACCACTTTATAGACTTACTACCGTCTCTTTTTGAAGCAAGGGAAATGGCATCTTTTGAAATATCAAAAGCAACTATATCTGCTTGAAATAGTTCTTTGATTTTTCTAGAATAATATCCTTCACCACATCCGACATCAAGAATAGTTGTTATGTTTTCAAGCTTGCTCAATATATGTGTTATCTCCGTAAGAATATGTGAATAGTATCCCTTTTCTAAAATATCCATTCTGCTTTCAAAAGAAGTTCTGCTATAATGCTTAGATTGCTTTTGATTTAATGCAAAATTCACATATCCTAATTTAGAAATATCGAAACAATGCTTATTACTACACAGCAAACTATTGCCTACCATCTTTAACTTTCGTTTACATATTGGACAACGAAAAAGCTTTTCGCTGTCATTAAATCTAATAATTTTATTCATGACATCCTCCATTATTACATTCTTGCCCGAAAGCGAGTTATGTAATACGGATGTACCGCAACACAACTCGCGGTATTATCTTAATCTCATATATGCTGTCATCTTATCACCTCCTCAAATTCAAGTTTGTATAACTATTTTATTGCATTATAGCATACTTTGGTCTGCTTTTCCCACTCCAGAGAAAATTTCTTTGTCGATAATTATCCTACCTATAGGAATATTTTTATTCACCAATACTTATCTCGGACAGAGATTAAACAAAAAATCGGATAAACATTTATATTCCATAATAGATTCCTTGTAACTCTAATTGTTGATAGACAAAAAAACAGATCGCCTATGCATCACAAACAAAATACGGTTAA
Organism: Proteiniphilum sp.; assembly: GCA_012728465.1. Lineage (GTDB taxonomy): Bacteria > Bacteroidota > Bacteroidia > Bacteroidales > Dysgonomonadaceae > Petrimonas. The sequence continues at coordinate 1,194 of JAAYFB010000296.1, forward strand.
TTTAGTGTTTTGTTTTGTAATTAATTTTAGAAAATGTATTTTTGTGCTTGCTTTTAGGATTCTCTTTCTTGCTTTTTGAACGATTGTGAAAACCTAAATCCTTCCCCATTGAATTGTGTTGCTTATTCTTCTCGTTTGTGTTACTAACCAACTGACCGCAGGCAGCTTTGATGTTATTACCTCGTGATTCTCTTATTTTTACTTCTAAACCAGCCGCTTCAAGTCGCAATTTAAATGCAACTAATTGTTGTTTGTTTGGCCTGTTAATATTGCAATTTGCGGTATCATTATATTGCAAAAGATTTATCAAAACATTTTTCTCACGAAACCATCTTCCTAATTGACGTACATCAGTTGCTTTATCATTTAGACCAGGAATCAATAAATAAGCAATTGTTACTTTTCTGTTATGTCTTTCCGAATATGATAAAACAGATTCAACAATCTTATTTATGTCATAACCTTTCATGTGAGGTATAATTATATCTCTTGTTCTTTGATTTGTTGCATGAAGAGAGAGGGTGAGTTGTATCTTCAGATGTTCTTCTCTTATTTTTTTTAATTGTTCTAAAGGACCTACTGTCGAAATATTAATTCCATCTGTGGGGAAATTAAGCCCATTTCTATCTCTTAGTATATGAATTGACTTAATTACATTATCATAATTAAAAAATGGTTCACCCATTCCCATATATACAATTCTGTTGACTTTTTCCTTCAGTAATGTTACTTGTTGCACAATTTCGGAAGGAGTTAAATTTCTTATAAATCCATTACTTCCAGATGCACAAAAAATACAACCGACAGGACATCCTACCATTGTACTAACACATACAGTTACACCTGTTTTTCTCTTTATGCAAACAGTTTCAACGCAGTAACCATCCTTTAATTTGAAAGAGTATTTTCTTGTGTCACCGCCATTATAAATATCATTAATGCTCATTGTTTGATATTTCTTTTGGGGCTTTTCCTTATAAAGGGCATGCATAAGCGATCGAGCTTTTTTTTCTCCAACGCAATCACAAATTTCTTTATATGTATAACCGTATGGGTCCGAATTTATCATTTCTTCAGTGATAATTATTGTGTTTTTATTTTTCATATCATCAATACCTTTCGAGAAATATAATTACAAAATACGATAAACTACCATTATTATAATAACATTTCTAAAACAAAAAATCAATAATCTACATATCTATTTTACTTAAAATACTAAAAATACTCTAAAAATATATGTATCGAATTTTTATGTAAAATATTTGTCAGAAAGAAATTTAATAATGCTGTCTAAAACTTGTGTAGAAAGATAACTGAATTATTATTTTCTGTTTAAATCACATACTCTAAATTGTTGATTTTTTTAGGTGGTATCGAAAAAAACGACACCATCTTTTCTTTTTCGGGAAGGTTATTGACAAATAAACAAATGTTCTTTATAATAGTAAATTGGTAAATAATGTATTTGCCTTACAACTGAATACAAACTGAAACACATATTTTTTACTTATTGGCTGCATGCCAACACATATTATCTGACCGAAAAAGTATAGTCCGATACTCGGTTAGTAACATACGGGCAATCAGAGCTTAAAGTTTAAGCCGTTACATAGTTTCAGTGCAAACTGTGCGAGAGGATGAAATGTCCTCCCGCTATTTGTGCTGTCTATGTGACGGCTTTTTTTGTTGTGCAATTTAAACGAAAATAAAAAAGTTTCAAAAAAAGTCGTTTTTTCAGGCTTTCAAAATGCCTACCAAGTGAAGGGCGTTTTTGTGCAACGCTACAAACTTTCAACTTTTTGAAAAAAGTTTTGAAAAAACGTACAAAAATCGGTGTTTTAAAAGTCACCCCTTGAGGGATATTTTCTCTCGTGCATCTTGACAACTGAATGACCGTCCGAAAGTGATACGACTTTGCGATGATATGAGCGAGGCAACACCGCGGTGAGATTCCGGGGCAGGAACTATTTCGGGTGAAACGGCAAAAAAGAGGCTTTTGATATGTAGTTAATGAAATTACCATACCAACAAAATAAAACTCATTACAGACGAAATAATCATCAAAAATCAACCCAAAAAACTACAGTAAAAAAGGAGTGTGATAGTTATTCCTAGAATGACAAAAAGTAAAAAATCAGAATGGAGCCTGTTTCTGAATGAACGAAACAGAATCTGTTATAACGAGCTTTGCAGAAGATGTGTCAACAGCTGTAAGCAGAGGTTCAGAGCTGTGGTTATATCCTGCAACTATGTATCAAAAAGGAGCGTGAAAGATTGTGGATAATGAATCATTCTTCAAAATGCCGAAGGTGCTGTTTACAGATGAGTATAAGGA
>JAAYFB010000297.1 GCA_012728465.1 Proteiniphilum sp.
ATTCTCAATATTATCAGAGTAAGCTAGAAAGTCACTCCATATATCAGACATGAATCCTTTGCCTACTTCAGTTTCTGGGTAAATAGTTACTTCCACACTTTTCACTTTGTTTAATTTGCTCTTATCGCAGTTCGAAAGTGCAAGTGTTAGAACGACTAGTGCCGTAATTAATAATAATTTCTTCATATTGTTTTGTGTTGTTATGTTTAATAAATGACAAGATATAGAAAATGTTGCATTAGGAGATGTAAAATGAATTATTTTCTCTCTGCTAACTCATTTAGGTTATCCATAATATGAATTACACTCAATATCTTGAAGTCTTTATTTAAAATGGAGTACTACTCTGAGAATCTTGGTAGAATAATATCACCACTAGCAGTTTGAGAAGCTTTCAGATTTGTATATCTTTGATATTTTGAACAACTATATTACAAATACAAACATTAATTTAATTGCTGTAAATTGCTTTCAAACTACGACATACTTGCAAAGAACACTAGAAATAGACATGTGGAGATGCAGAGTATATTTTTACTGTAGACCATTATGCGTACAAAGAGAGCAATGATGATGAGACCCCATTAAGTTTAATATTATCACGCGACAAGATTCCAAAGCAGTAAAGCCAAATACATGACAAGTGATAATAGAATTGTGTAACCACACATTTATCGATTTACTATACTTATTATGAAATAAAGATTGTACTTTTGCATCAAATTAAAAAATTTGCACAAACTATGCTTATTCACAAAGAAGGTAAAAGAGCGGTATATATAATGACTGCTGTACTAACAGCAATTAATACATTGATGCTCTATGCCCTTACCAATCAAATTGTAACATACACTATTCTAACAATATCAGTAATAGTGTTTCTTTTGATGCTGAATTTTTATAGAAAACCACGTCGCATCTACGAAGGCGACTTGCTGAACTATGTAAACTCGCCCACTGATGGAAAAATTGTGGTAATAGAAAAAGTGTATGAAGATAGATTTTTCAAAGACGAAAGAATACAGATATCTATATTCATGTCCTTTTTTAATGCACATGCCAATTGGATGCCTGTAACGGGCAAGGTAATACATTCTTCTCACGAAAAAGGTAACTTTCATGCAGCCTACCTTCCAAAATCGAGCCACGAGAATGAGCGTAGCAACGTACTTATTGAGACTCCATGCAATCAAAAAATACTGACTCGCCAAATAGCAGGAGCCATGGCTCGACGCATTGTTACGTATGCCAAAGAGGGACAGTTTTATCACATTGGTGATCCTCTTGGATTTATTAAACTTGGTTCGCGCATGGATGTTTATGTGCCTGTTGATAGTGAAATATTAGTTCAACTTGGCGACGAAGTTAGAGCCAACAAAACTCTGCTAGCACGCCTACCCAAAAGACAAACAAACGTAAATGATAAGGCAAATTCCTAACATAATAACGCTACTAAATCTATTTTCGGGTTGCATTGCCATAGCTATGGCATTTGCAGGAAACTTTCAGGGTTCATTCATTTGGATAGTCATAGCTGCAGGGTTCGACTTTTTTGATGGATTTGCAGCACGATTATTAGGAGTATCTTCTAAACTTGGTGTAGAGCTTGACTCGCTTGCAGATGTAGTAAGCTTTGGTGTGGCTCCGGCCGCAGCGTTATTTGTAGTGTTGAGCGACATCACTATCTCAATAGATATTTCATGGGCAAACATTTTACCCTACTCTGCCTTTTTGATACCCGCTTTTTCGGCTTACAGATTAGCAAAATTCAATATTGACACTAGACAAACTACGTCGTTTCTTGGTTTGCCCACTCCCGCCAATGGTTTATTTTGGATTAGCTACGCATACGCCCTCAATAGATGTAATGTAGATGGAAACGAAACTATAGCCGTGCTTATATCCATTGGGTTAGTAATATTGATGTCTGTATTGATGGTTTCCGAGCTACCTATGTTTTCGTTAAAGCTAAAAGGCTTTACATTCAAATCAGCTTTCCGACAAATAATTACTGGCATAGCAATGCTTATTTTAGTAGTAGTTTGGGGCATTAGTGGTGTGGCTGGAGGCATTGTAGTTTACATACTTATATCTATGCTCACTATTAAAAGAGCATAAAAACAGAGACGCATTATCGTTAATGTTTCAAAAGCCATATACTCAATTAAATCATTCATACTATCTTTACAACTAAGCTATTTCAAAACACTTTAATTACATATGGGATTTATTATAAGATTCATATTATTTGTAGTTGTTTTCTCTTGGATTATTAGAGCTCTGAGGCGCTTAATCTTTGGAATGTTCTACAAAAGAAAATTCAATCAATACAACGAGCAATACAACAATCAACAAAGTCGAGCACAACAAGAAAAAAAGACACCCGAAACGCAAGAGGATAGAATTCTAGACTTTCAGAGAAAAAAATTTGAAACAACTGAAGTTGAGGATGCCGAATATGAGGAGATAAGATAGTATTTTCCTCAATCGTGAAGATTAGTTCGAAAACATATTCAAATGAAAACATTTTTCCTAACCATCTTTGGTCTCTACATTCTTGCTAATGCATATGTAGGGTATAGCTTGTGGCAAATAATTCCAGCAAATCTAATAGTACGCATTACAATGCTTTCACTGCTTGCAGTGGGCTTCGTAGCTCCTATTATTTTCTTTGCGTTTGGCGAAAGCTTGAACATAAGCACAGCGGGATTTTTATATAAAGTAGGTACATCGTGGATGATTGCTTTCTTGTATCTATTCATATTCATTTTGTTGATAGATATTTTTAAGCTATCGGCACATATAATAGGATACGTAAGTAAGGATACAATCCATGAAATATTCAGTCACAATGGCATAACATCAATTATTATTTTTGGGTTTACTTCACTACTATTGATTGCTGGGAACATCAACTATCACAACAAAAAACGTGTGCACTTGCCCATCATTAGCAACAAAATAGATAAACCGATGCGCATTGTGGCTGTCAGCGACCTACACTTAGGCTACACCATTGGCAAAAAAGAATTGGCGAAATGGGTGACGCTTATCAACGATGAAAAGCCCGACATGGTTCTTATTGCAGGCGATCTCATTGACAACCAACTTCGACCTGTATTGTATCAATCTATGCACGAAGAGTTACAAAAAATATATGCACCATTGGGCATATATGCTTGTACAGGTAATCACGAGTTTATTTCGGGAATAAAAGAGAGTGCCAATTTCTACAAATCAGCCAAGATTCATTTATTGAGAGATTCCCACCTAGAGGTGAATAGTATTAATATCGTGAGTAGAGATGATCACTCACGACACAATAGAACTGAACTTGCAGAAATTGTAAAAGATATTGACAATAGTAGATTTACAATTTTACTCGATCATCAGCCTAGTAATATTGATGCAGCTGTAAAATCTGGAATAGATTTACAGCTTTCGGGTCACACTCATCATGGGCAAATATTTCCTGTATCACTAGTTACTAAAAAACTTTTTGAGGTTTCGCACGGTTATAAACAAAAAGGTAACACCCAAATATATGTATCCTCAGGTCTTGGCATTTGGGGAGGAAAATTTAGGATAGGAACACAATCAGAGTATGTGGTAATCGATTTAACAAACGAATAGTTACAATACTCTAAACCCAGTAACTGATGAAAGCTTTAATTACTGCACTTATTTTTCATCTCACGCTCAACCCCTTATTATATTTAAAAGGGCGCAACGTACTCAAACCATATAAAACGGCTAGTTATATATGGACATCCCTTTTTGTGCTCGAACTACTGATGTATGTTGTAGCTTTTTTATTTTATCGTAGTCTTCCCTCATCATTCGTGCATTTTGCAAGAGTATTTGGTGGCAGTTGGATGCTAATGGTGATATACTCTAGTAGTTTAATATTAATTGCAGATTTAGTGTACCTCATAATTAAGCGACAATTATTTAGACCTAAATTGTTACTCAGACAATTTCAAGTTACTAAAATGATTATTTTTTCTGTCACTCTTTCGATTGTTGTTTCTGCTCTCATATATGGGCGACACCACTTCAGAAATCCCACAGTGAACCATGTGGAAATTAATATTGGAAAGGATGGTGGACAGTATGACAAACTAAGAATAGTTATGGCTGGCGATTTGCATTTGGGCTATACCATAAATAAATATGAAGCACAGAGAATGGTTGACTTTATTAATGTTCAGAACCCAGATATAATACTTCTAGTAGGCGACATAATTGATGCTAGTCTTGAGCCACTTATTGAGCAAGATATGGGAAGCATTCTACGG
>JAAYFB010000046.1 GCA_012728465.1 Proteiniphilum sp.
AAAGCAGTGATGGGTTTTATTATTAATATAGTCAAAAATGTAATAGTCTCTAACTAATCATTCTTGAGTGCAAACATTATTAATTAGCAAATGCGTGACGATAACCTTTTACTTTGTTCCATGATCCACGAGTGAAATCAGGTACAGCAACTGGTGCACTATTGTTCTCAATAGAGATACGACCAAGTTCAGCTAGTGAGCTCCACTCAGCTAAGTCATAAACGTCCATGTCAAGAGGTAAGCCATTTTGTAAGCAATAAACTAGACGATAGTCCATAATGAAGTCCATACCACCGTGGCCACCTACTTCTTTAGCTTTTTCCTCAAGTTCGATATGAATTGGGTGTTTATATTTTTCCATCAATGCAGTTCTTACTTCTGCAGGTACAAATCCGTGAGCATTTAGGTTCTCGTGATTTTGAGCAACTGACTCGTCAATTTGAGATGCTTCCAGTGCATAACCTTGAGTTGGGTATTTGTTAGCAAAACCTTTAGTTCCCGATAGCTGATACATACGGCTATATGGACGTGGAGAAGCTACGTCGTGTTGAATATGGATAGTTTTACCATTTTCAGTACGAATCATAGTCATAGTGTTTTGACCATTCTCAAACTTGTAAGCTTCTTCTTTCGAAACACCTCTCTTTTCGATTAGATACTCAGGAATATTAACTGGCTTAGTATCCATTGCAACAAGAATATTCATCTTATCACCACGGTGAATGTCTAATGCTTGACAAGCAGGTCCCATGCCATGTGTAGCATATACGTCGCCACGGAACTCTCTGTTGTAAGCCAATCTCCAGTCCTTTTCGTAAGTATCCCAGAAAGCAGACAAATCATGAATATAAGCACCTTCAGCATGTAGTATTTCACCAAACACACCTTGTTGAGCCATATTCAAAGAAGTAAGCTCGAAGAAGTCATAAACACAGTTCTCAAGCATCATACAGTGCTTACGAGTTTTTTCTGAAGTTTCAATTAGACTCCAAATTTCATCTAATGTCATTGCACCAGGAACTTCAACAGCTACGTGCTTACCTTGCTCCATTGCATAAACAGCCATCTCTGCATGATGTTTCCAGTCAGTAGCAATATAAACTAGGTCTATATCGTCGCGCTCGCAAAGTTCTTTCCAAGCATCTTCGCTTCCGCCATACAATGCAGCTTCTGGAAGTTCTGCTCTAGTTAAAATGCCTTGAGCTTTTTCTGCTCTATCCATGTGTAGGTCAGCTAAAGCTTTAATCTCAACACCAGGAATGTGTGTGAACCTATTTACTGCACCTGGGCCACGCATACCTAAACCGATAAATCCAACGCGTACTACCTCAATTTTAGGAGCTGCAAATGCAACCATATCTTCTTGACCTGCAGGACGAACTGGTACATTTGTTTCAATAACTTTTGAAGAAGTACTTTGTGCTCCCCCATTTCCTCCTGTACATGCTACTGAAAGCAGCATCAGGGCAATTAATAAATAATTAGTGATCTTAGTCATGATTTTTTTGAAAATGATTTGTTATTTAATTTCTATAGTCTAAATATATTACAATGGGAACTTCTCTCTAATAGGATCGTCATATTGTACTTGAAGTTCCTTTAATTCTTTTTTCAATTCGGATATTAAAGACTCGTACTCAGTATTGTCATATAGATTATTCATCTCTTGAATATCGTTCTCTAAATCGTACAGTTCCCACTCATCAATATCATAAAAGTGTATAAGTTTATATCGATCTGTTCTAATACCGTAATGCTTATTTACCATATGCTCTGCTGGGTACTCGTAGTAGTGATAGTATAACGACTTTCTCCAGTTCGATGGAGACTTTTTATTTTTTAAAAGCGGCAATAGCGAAACACCTTGAATATCTTCAGGGATCTCTACTCCAGCTATATCTAGCATTGTTGGAGCGAAGTCTATATTTTGAACCAAGTCATTTATTTCACCTTTTCTCTTAAACTTAGAGGGCAATCTCATCACGAGCGGAGTACTAAAAGACTCTTCATACATAAATCTCTTATCAAACCATCCATGCTCTCCCATGTAGAAACCCTGATCAGATGTATAAACAATTATAGTGTTATCCATCATATCGTTATCTTCAAGATAGTCCAAAACATGACCAATGCTTTCATCTAGCGACTTTACAGTCTTTGCATAATCAGTCATATATCTCTGGTACTTCCATAAAGCTAAATCTTTGCCTTGTGGATTGTTTTTATAAAACTCATCTATAATTGGTTGATAATGTGCATCCCAAAGCTCTTTTTGTCTAGGTGACATTCGTGCATATTCACCATGCTCATAGGCACCTGATAGACGAGTTTTAACACCCTCCTTAATCATCTTAAGGTCATTTACCAAGTCCATGTCATGACTACTTGCTATACTCATTTCCTGCTGCTGAGCTGCTATTCTTCCCTCATACTCGTCAAAAAAGTTTGATGGTACTTCAAAAACTTTATCCTCATATGCGTTTAAGTATAAGGTATCAGCCATCCAATTACGGTGAACAGCCTTATGATGAAGGAATAATGCAAATGGTTTCGATTTATCTCTTTCCTTTTCTATCCAGTTTAGCCCTAAGTCAGTAATGATATTTGTTACATAGCCGTCATACTTAACTCTACCTTCAGGAACTATAAACTCTGGATTATAGTAGTTACCTTGCCCAGGAAGGATTTCCCAATGATCAAAGTGAGTTGGTTCACTATCTAAATGCCATTTACCAATCATTGCTGTTTGATACCCTGCACCCTGAAGTAGCTCCTGAACAGTTTGTTGACTACCATCAAATCTTGTAAAGTTGTCTAACTTACCATTTTTATGGCTATGCTTCCCTGTCAGCAAGCATGCTCTACTTGGTCCTGAAATTGAGTTTGCTACGAATGCATTTGAAAATATAACTCCCTCATCGGAGATTCTATCTAGATT
>JAAYFB010000298.1 GCA_012728465.1 Proteiniphilum sp.
CTTTCAGGCTGTGTTGTAGCAAATTGATAATAGAGCAGATAAGCGCTGAAGGCGCGAAAGATAATAGCATAGGGCAAAGCATAATTAAACCCAGATTTGTCATTAGGGATCTAGTGATACTAATATTGGGGTAGATATATTTTGATATTTACCCCATAGTCCTTCAAATGCAGTTCTTCGAGTACTCTTTAAGTTAAGCTTAAGGACTCTTCCCTTATCTGTATTTTCTATGTATCCTGCTATACTAAATACTTTGTATCTCAGAGTCTTTAAGAAGTTTTGAATCTTAGTTCCTATAACTACTTGTCTAAACAAACTCATTAGATTATATGCCATCATAATAAAGTTCATTATAGCTTCATTAGCCCAAAAGCTATTAACATTAAAGCTATCGAAACTGTAGTCATATTTGAGTTCTTTTATTCTGTTTTCTGAATCAGCTCTACCTCTATATAGGTCATAAACTTGCTTTGCAGGTAATGATAAATTTGTAATAAAACAACTGAATCGATAGTTTTGCCACCTGTAGTCATCCTCAAATAGTTTTAGTTGCTTTCCTGCTGCTTTAGGACGATCTGATATTTTCTGCCTTATCATGATAATTCTCCTAGGTTGCTCCCAATTATTTGCCTTATATGTGCTTTCAGATATTTCTAAACCATTATCTATCTTAAGCCAAGATGCTTGTGTTGCCATCTTCACCTTTAAGGGTCGTATAAATCGGCATGCAATTATATAATTTAATGGAGTACTCCTATTTTCCATATAATCAAATATTTCTTTGGAGTAGAAACCACTATCAGCTCGAATAAGCCCAACCTTCTTATTACTCAAATTGTCAATTGTATCCTCCATAAAGGATAAAAAATTATTGGCGGAACCTGTGTTTCCAGGCCTATTCCAACAATTGGAAATCATTCTTGAATCAGCAACAAATGCTATAAGTGGATGATGTGATTTTCTTCCAGGCTTTGTTGGATTGTACCCTTTTGCTACCCCTTCTTGCTCACCATAGCGAGTTATAACACTAGAGTCAAAATCTAATGTATAGTTATCAAAGTGGAGATTAGAGAAGAACCACTGATATAAATTTGTAAAGACCTCATGATTTTTAGCTTGATCAAATTTATTGAAGTAGCGTTGATAAGACTTGTGACCAGGCATAGTATCCCATTCAAATATATCTTTTAGAACTTCATCATGTCTAGTTACTTCTGTATGTTCAAAACAACTTGCTCCAGACCATACAGAGAGCCAAAAGTTAATAATTAATTGAATTGGATCATGTCCACGATTAGATCCCTGAACAGGAAGTCCAATATTGTTTAATGCGCTCTCCATCTCTAGTTTAGATAGAAGCTGTTTCATTAAAACAAATCCACTCCAAGGGCTTATTTTATCATCTGAAAACTCAATCTTTAGACTCATAAGCTAATTATATAATAGTCGAAATACAGAAAAGTAATAATGATATAACAGTTTAATATAAAGAATGTTGAATGTGATATTTTCTAATGACGGCCATTAGGAAATGTCTAATGACAAATCTGGGATTAATTAGTCAGCAACTAAGTTGCAACTACTTCACAAAGCAATAGCTTAATATAAAAGAGGTACACTCCAAAAAGTTTCGAAGTGTACCCCAGTCCATATGATATTCAATATTATTGCTAATAATATATGTCGATTACTTCTTTCTCATAATCATATTCATTAATCCACCACCATTTTTTACATTCGTAAAGCCAAGTTGACTAAGCATTGCTTGCGCATAGCCCGAGCGTGCACCAGATGCACAGTAGAGAGTTATATCTCTATCCTTGTTGCCAAGTTCTTCTATTCTGCTCTCTATATCATCCAAGCATATATTAACTGCCCCAGGATAAGCACCTCCATCAAATTCCGCAGGTGTTCTCACATCCACTATAATAGGTGAATTATTGTTTATATTATTACTCATTTCTTCTTTCTCTTGTGATTTAGTTGTTTCTATATTATTATCTCCTTTTATATTCTTTAATTCTAGTTCGGGAAGCTGTACTGTTATTTTGTTAAATCCTACTGCATATTCATGATGCTGAAGAGAAATAATTCCTCCCGAAATATTCCATACATTATCTATACCTGCACCTTTTAGCATTCTCAATGCTTGATGTCCTTTTTTACCATTTTCGTCATATACAATAATTTTTGTATTTCTATCAATAGTATTTAATTCACCAATAAGTAGTTCCAATGGAATATTACGTGCTCCCTTGATATGGCTTTTTTCGAAAGAAAATATATCACGCACATCTATAAATATTGGGTTGACTTCGGACATTAGTTCATCTAGCTCTGCAGCTGTAATCGATGGACTGTAACCACTCTTTCTGTTTTCGGCAGTATATGCTACCATGTTGATTGCATCATTTGCCGTTCCTAGTGGTGGCGAATATGCAAAGTCTATGTCTGCCAAGTCGTGAATTGTGAGATTTCCAGCTATTGCTGAAGCAATTACATCTAGACGCCTGTCAGCACCTTTATATCCTGCAGTTTGACCTCCTAATACGGCACCAGTTTCTCTGTCGTAAACCACTTTTACTGTCACCGTTTCAGCACCAGGATAGTATGCCGTGTGGTGTTCACGGTGAACAACTACAGAATCAGCAGGTAGGCCTATTGCTCTTGCTTGTTTTAATGATAGTCCTGTAATTCCAGCTACTGCTTCAAATACTCGAAGAATAGATGTTCCCATTGCTCCTTTGTAGGCATGTTTTCCACCTAGCACGTTTTCGGCTGCAATTCGTCCTTGTCGATTGGCAGGCCCAGCGAGAGGTATTCTAACTTTTTGTCCTGAAATTCTATTCTCTACCTCTACCATGTCGCCTGTAGCAAATATGTTTTCATCTGAAGATTGTAGATACTCATTTACAAGTAAACCACCTGATTCACCAATCTCTAATCCTGCATTTATGGCAAGCTGTAGGGTAGGGCGAACACCTATTGACATGATTACCATATCGGAATTTACCACTTTTCCATCACTTAGCTTTACGGACCCTTTGTTTATTTCTGTTACGCCCTTGCCTGTGAGTACGTTTACACCATACGATAACATCTCTTTCTCGATATATCCAGCCATTTCTGCATCCATCACCGACATAACGTGTGGCATCATCTCTACAATATTAACTTTGATACCTCTATGTACTAAAGCTTCCACCATTTCTAGGCCAATAAAGCCGCCACCAATTACAACTACCTCTTTTGGGTCGTTGTCTTTAATGAAGTTTTGGATATTGTCCATATCA
>JAAYFB010000299.1 GCA_012728465.1 Proteiniphilum sp.
CATTGAATTGAATGCCATTTTAACATTAACATCAGCATATATCAAAACACTATTAATCAATTTAACATCATCAAAATCAACATTGTTAATATTTTAACCAAAAGTGGCAATGAAAATTACTTAACTATCAGATAATCAGCAGTGGCAATATTTTCAATCATTAAATTTACACAAATATTACTCCCAATGTCAAATGATAATGACTCCTAGAAAACTAAAACACTCTGAATGTCAAATGACATTGGGAGGGAGATATTTCATACAGATAACTATAATATGGTAGTTATTGAGGATGATTTTGATAATGCATTCAGTGCTAACTTTGTATTAGATAATTAATGAATTATAAATATAAAACTTTGTTTTCAAGTATCTAAAAAGTTTTGTGAACAGCAATAATTATCAATATGATTGAAATGTGCCCCCTCTTGCTATTATGCACCCCAGTAAAGTGAGTATATTTGCAACATAATTAGTATATTTGCACCCTAAAATTAAGATTACATGCAAGTTGACAGTAGTATGTCAATAAAAGAACTTGCTTTTCAATTCTAAAGATATATGATGACTTCAAAAGAGATACGCCAGTCGTTTATCGACTTTTTTGCTTCGAAAGAACATCACATTGTTCCATCGGCACCAATGGTAATCAAGGATGACCCTACATTGATGTTTACGAATGCGGGAATGAACCAGTTCAAAGATGTTATTCTCGGAAATGCACCAATCAAATATCCACGTATTGCAGACTCTCAAAAGTGTTTACGCGTAAGCGGTAAGCACAACGACTTGGAGGAAGTAGGACATGATACCTACCACCACACTATGTTTGAGATGCTTGGCAACTGGTCGTTTGGTGATTATTTCAAAGAAGAAGCCATTGCCTGGGCCTGGGAGTATCTTACTGAAGTATTGGAGATAGACAAAAATCGTTTATATGCATCTGTATTTGAGGGTAGCCCAAACGAAAACCTTGAACGTGATGATGAAGCTGTTGCTATTTGGGAGAAATATCTACCAAAAGACAGGATAATAAATGGAAATAAGAAAGATAACTTCTGGGAAATGGGCGATACTGGACCATGTGGACCTTGTTCGGAGATACATATCGACCTAAGAGTAGATGCTGAAAGAGATAAAGTTGATGCTGTAACACTTATAAACAAAGACCACCCTGAGGTAATAGAAATATGGAACCTCGTATTTATGCAATACAATAGACTGAGCAATGGCTCATTGGAACCACTTCCAGCCAAAGTAATCGACACGGGAATGGGTTTCGAGCGTCTGTGCATGGCAGTACAGGGCAAATTATCAAACTATGATACTGATGTTTTTCAGCCACTAATCAACGAGATTGCTGAAATAACTAACAACAAATATAACGAGGACGATAAAAAGGATATTGCAATGCGAGTGATTGCAGATCACGTTCGCACAATAGCATTTTCAATCACCGATGGCCAGTTGCCATCAAATGCTAAGGCTGGCTATGTAATCCGTCGTATTTTGCGTCGTGCAGTTAGATATGGATACACATTCCTAGGAATGCACGAAGCATTTATGTACAAGCTTTTACCTACACTCATAGAGGTAATGGGCGAGCCGTATCCAGAGCTTATTAATCAGCAAACACTTATTGAGAAAGTTATTAACGAAGAGGAGAACTCATTCTTAAGAACTCTCGAAACAGGCATTCGCCTTCTTGATAGAGAAATTGCTAGCCACAAAAAAGATGGCAAAAACGAACTAGAAGGTGAGATTGCTTTTCAACTATACGACACTTTCGGTTTCCCACTTGACTTAACGGAGCTTATTCTTCGCGAAAATGGTATGGAAGTAGATCATGCTGCATTTGATGTGGAGATGAACAAGCAAAGAGATCGTGCTCGTAATGCCGCATCAATGGAGACAGGAGACTGGGTAAAAGTTAGAGATGGAGAACCAGAATTTGTAGGCTATGACAAAACAGAAGAAGAAACTCAAGTATTAAGATACCGCAAGGTAAAACAAAAGAACAGAGAGTTTTATCAAATCGTACTCACTAAATCACCTTTTTATGCAGAAATGGGAGGACAAGTGGGCGACAGTGGTTGGTTGATTGATGAAAATGGTGTAAGGACTGAGGTATTCGATACTAAAAATGAGAACAACCTTGCAGTTCACCTGACAAAAAAACTTCCTGAAAACATTGAAGCTAAATTTACAGCCTCAATTGATACCGATAAGCGTATTGCAACTGAAGCTAATCACACAGGCACTCACCTGATGCACGAAGCTTTGCGCGAGGTATTAGGCACTCACGTAGAACAAAAAGGATCATATGTATCGCCTGATGTATTGCGTTTTGATTTCTCTCATTTCCAAAAAATGACAGACGAAGAAATTCGTGCAGTAGAAAGAAACGTAAACGCAAAAATAAGAAAGAACTTCCCCATTGAAGAACATCGCCACGTGGCTATTTCAGTAGCAAAGGAGCAAGGTGCTATGGCACTTTTTGGAGAGAAGTATGGTGATGATGTTCGTACCGTTAGATTTGGAACTTCAATTGAACTTTGCGGTGGCACACACATTCCTAGCACAGGTATGATCGGTTGCTTCCGAATAGTAAGTGAAAGTGCTATTGCTGCTGGTATAAGACGAATAGAGGCAGTTACTGCCAAAGGATGTGACGACTACCTATACGAGATGGAAGATATCATCAAGAATGTAAAAGAAACTGTAGCTGCTAATGCACCTAGCATTATGGTTGGTCTGCATAAACTAATGAACGAAAACGAAGAGATGAAAAAAGATATCATTGAATTCGTTAACGAAAGAAGAGC
>JAAYFB010000300.1 GCA_012728465.1 Proteiniphilum sp.
AGTTAAAAATCACCCTCAACCACAAATGAGATTTGCCCTTTTTAAAACAAATCACTCTGAACCACAAATGAGATTTGCCCTTTTTTGATGAAAAAACTCCAATTCTTGAAGCTAAACAACAGCTTTGGCTCCAAAAACGCCACCGAAAAGTTAAGGCATGTTATAAAATGGCCGAAAATACCCCAACCTCATTTGTGGTTGGGAGTGATTTGAACTTTTTACCCCAAATCTCATTTGTGGTTGGGAGTGATTTCTTCTCATAACTGCCATTTATATACATAAATAAGAGTGCAGGAAACCAAAAACTACCATAATTAAGTGATGGAGAGAGTAAATAAGTGCCAACACTATTAAAACTATTTAATATCGACCCTAAATCTTAACAATAATTGCGAATGATAAGTGATAATGATAGTGTTTTATTTTTATATCTGTCAATGTCATCTGACATTTTGAGTTTTCGCGATTAAAAACTGTCAATAACGTTTGACATTTTGAGTGTTTTGAAATCAAAACAGCCAATGTCGTTTGACATTTGGGGTAATTGTTAATGAATATGGTAGGTTATGAATGTTTAGTTGGCATTATTATTAAAAAGTTGACTCTAATATTACTATGTGCTATGTTAGTTAGGGTTGTAATAGTTGATGCTGTTTATATGAATACTCAAAAGTGCGTGGTATAGTTCTGATTAATAAAAGAAGTGAGGAGATAAAAAAATCCAGTGCAAAAATGTAGAGCACTGGATTTTTTTTTAATTATCGTTGGGTTATTGATATCTACTTAATGATGTCAGTTATTTTCACCGTTTGATATGTCATGTGTGCCACACTACTCTCATACAATATGCCGATAGTTTCATTGTCAACTAAAGTAAGGCACGAGTAGCCCCATCCATATTCCTCGTCAAGAAGTACGTTGAATTCTTCAGGGAATGAATGGCCCCCATCAAGGCTAGCCTTGATGGTGATGTGGTGTCTGCCATTGGTGGTGTTAGGATTAGAGAAAAATAGAATATCTTTCCCTGTTACATTATCTTTCGCATCAACTTTTATTAGGCTTGCCATGCATACGGATTCTTGAAGTACGCTTCTGTTTGAGGCATGTTCAGTCCATGTTTTGCCCAAATCTTTTGTTATTGATACTGCTCGGCTGCCTCCTCTGTTGTCTCGCATGTTAAGCATAAGAACCCCTGGCTCTATTTCAGCTACTTGAGCTTCGGTGGTGTTTGTGCGTGCAAGATTTTCAATTTTCCAAGTTTTTCCTTGGTCTTTACTATACATTATGCCTGCATTGGGAATCTTTTCGGAGTCAATAAATTGAATAGGGAAAACTAGTGTTCCATCCTTCATTGATATTCCCATGCCTGGTCCTTGTAGCAGAAACTTCCAAGATGGGTCTTTGACTTGTTCAGTAATATTAATTGGTTTTGACCATGTTTTGCCATCGTCCGTGCTTTTAGAAAGTACTAATTGTGCTGTTCTCTCTACACTCATGCCATCTTGTGAGTTGTGCCATGCACGCATATTGCCCATTCCATGTGTCCACGCTGCAATTATCCAAATTGTGCCTGTTTTTTTGTCAACCAATATGGCAGGATCTCCAACACCATTTTGCGCTTTAGGCAAGCCATTATATTCTCCGAAGGATAGAGGAATTCTCATATCTTCCCATGTTTGACCTTTGTCAACGCTTCTGCTAAGGCCTACATCAATATATTCTTGTAAATCAACACTGCTATTGTATCTAACATCATAAACACCTAGTAGGGTTCCTTCGTTGCTAGTTACCAATCCCGGAATTCTGAAAGCTGCTGAGTTGTCATCTCCCGCTTGACGTACTCCATATCCCAATCGATGTGGCATTGCCTCATCTGCAAAAGCTAGCGGAGCTTCGCTATTATCGAGTTTTACAGATTTTAGAGTTACATCAATCTTAGATAGCAAAGATGCATTTGACTTCATGTTTAGGCTTACCCAAAAGTAGTTGGTGCCAGGAAATAGTTCATAATCAGTGCTCAGTACTACTTCATTTTTTGTTGGCTTTTGTGCTGCCACCATTATTGAGTAAGATGGATTGGCTTTTCGGGTGTTGCCTGGTGAATGAGATGAAATATACTGCACAGGGGCATAACGAAGTTGATTTTCGTTCTGAACTGCTTCTGTGCCACTGTAGTATAGCTTTAGAGTTTC
>JAAYFB010000001.1 GCA_012728465.1 Proteiniphilum sp.
AGCATCTACAGACAACCTATCAGATTTATTCAATCTACTTGAGCAAACAGATGCGAAATACATTCCATCTATCCAGACGGCTATCAATACTGTATTGTCAACAATGCCACAAGATGAACAATTAGATTTAGTTACTAAAAAGATGAATAGTAGCAGCAAGAAAAATCTATATTATTCAGCACTAGCTAACAGTCAATCAAAAGAAGCAATGGATGTATTAATCAATTCTTACGAGACTGAGACTGGTGAAAATAAAAAATCAGCATTCGTTGCATTAACTCAATGGAAATCATTTGACGGATTATACCCCATTCTTGATATTGCACGTTCTAGCAACGACAACAACATTGTTTCGGAAGCAGTTGATGCAATAATTAAAAAAGTGGGTTCTTCAAATAAAACAGGTGCTGTTAAGTACTTATATCTTCGTGAAGCTATGGAGCTAGCTAAAACGGATGCTCAAAAGAATAACATACTTCAATTAATAGGAAATACAGGTCTATATCAAGCAATGCTTTATGTAGCTCCATTTATGGATGTTCCCGCACTTAGCGAAAGAGCAGCTCAAGCAGCTATGAATATTGGTACGAACAATCCACAATACGCTGGAGCTAAGACTACCGAAATTTTGAACAAGGTTAGCAAGACGATCAACAACCCTGATGCAGGCTATCAACGCCAGAATATCTCAAAGTTCTTATCAGAGAACTCACAAGAAGGTGGTTTTGTATCACTTTTTAATGGTAAAAATTTAGATGGATGGAAAGGCCTAGTAGGAAATCCAATTAGTCGTTCAAAAATGTCAGCAAAACAATTAGCAGAAGCTCAAGTTAAAGCTGAAAAACAAAAAGAAAAAGACTGGAGTGTTGAAAATGGCCTTATCATGTTTGATGAAAAAGGACGTGACAACCTATGTACAGAAAAGCAATATGGAGACTTCGAAATGTTAGTTGACTGGAAATTATATCCAGGACCAGAGCCTGATGCTGGAATTTACTTACGCGGTACGCCTCAAGTACAAATTTGGGATACAGCAAGAGTAGATGTAGGAGCTCAAGTTGGCTCAGGTGGTTTATACAACAATACAAAAAACCCAAGCAAACCTCTAAAAGTTGCTGACCAAAAGGTAGGCGAATGGAACACATTCCACATCAAAATGATTGGCGACAGAGTATCAGTATGGCTAAACGGCGAACTAGTAACAGATAACGTAATACTAGAAAACTATTGGAACAGAAGCTTGCCAATTCCAGCAGTTGAGCAAATAGAACTTCAAGCACATGGTAGCAAAATAGCTTATCGCGACATCTTTATCAAAGAGATTGAGCGTACAGAGCCATTTGAGTTATCAGCAGAAGAGAAAAAAGAGGGGTATAAAGTATTATTTGATGGAACAAACATGCACTCATGGACTGGTAACACATCTGAATATATTCTTGAAGAAGGCAACATAGTAATGAAACCAAGTAAAAGTTTCGGTGGAAACCTATACACCAAAGAAGAGTTCTCAAATTTTATATTTAGATTTGAATTTATGCTAACACCAGGTGCGAACAATGGCCTAGGCATACGTACACCACTAGAAGGTGATGCTGCATATATGGGAATGGAACTTCAAATTTTAGATAATGATGCACCTATCTACAAAGATTTGAAAGAACATCAATATCATGGCTCTATATATGGAGTTGTAGCAGCAGAACGAGGCCACCTAAAACCCATAGGCGAATGGAACTATCAAGAAGTTATAGCTGATGGAGATAACATCAAAATAACTCTTAACGGAGTTGTAATTGTTGATGCAAACATACGCGAAGCATCTAAAAATGGAACTCTAGATGGAAAAGATCACCCAGGTCTATTAAATAAGTCTGGACATATCGGATTCCTTGGACATGGTTCAGAGGTTAAGTTCAGAAATATTAGAATAAAAGAGTTGAAATAAAACTC
>JAAYFB010000301.1 GCA_012728465.1 Proteiniphilum sp.
ACGCAGATGAACCCCGTAGATGACATAAACGAGATGGGGGCTAATATTAAAATTAATGTTCGTTCGGGCATCAAGTTGTTTCAGCGTTTCCCCGTGCCTCGGCAGCCAATGGTGGATATTACTAACCTTACTGTAGATAAAGATAGGGGGGAGATGTGGCTAGAGTTTAGCAATAGTGGCAATGTGTGGATTGATGGTGTTGTGAATAGCTACCTGTTTAATAATAGTACGGGGAAGGAGATTGAATTGGGCGAAACCATGTTTTATACTATGCCAGGTGATGTACGCAAACTGCGTATTGCATTGCCTGATGAATTGGAAAAAGGACTATATACCGCCACGCTTATGGTTGACTACGGTGATGCTAATAATGTGGAGGCTGCGGAGATTGAATTTAGGTATGAGTAGAGTGTCTTTTTTAATATCACTTTTATTTATTTTTTCCATCACTTTTGTTTATGCTCAAAGCTATTCGGGTTTTGGAAATAACTATACTGGGGTTGAGTCATATGATGGGGCTCTTAACAGTAGAGCCTTTACCATAAGGGTGGAGTCTAACAAGCCTTTCAATATCGAAAAGGGGTGGAGATTGTCGGTAAGAGCCACACCTAGAGGGGGTAAAAAGGAGTTTCCAATGCAGCGTGTGTCGCTTAGACCTAGTGCAGTGGAAGGTAGTGCTAATGATCCAGGGCCTTTACCTACAATAGGTCAGCTGGGTATTGCACCAATTAATATTTTGCATAAAGGTGCTGAGGTGTTTCTTATCAACTCCTCTAGCGTGCCATTATATCATAGAGGTGTTAATTCTAGCTACTTCAATTTTAACTTACTATTTAATTTATCTGTTGAGGGTGGAAGTTACCTAAATAGCTTGAAGGGTGCTGAATATACTATTGACTTTGTATTCACTTTCTATACTTTTGATTACAAAGTTTTGGGGGAGGTACACAATCAGCATAAAATTGGAGTTTGGTCTCTTTCTGGCCCACCTCCCACTGAAAATAACTTCTCGTTAGAGATATCGAGCCCTGCAAAGAATGGTGTGTTGGAAATAAAATCGATGTCTGACTATATTAATGGTGCAATCGTAAAGTATGATAAGGGCATAACCGTATCTAGCAATGCACCATTTCAACTTACGGTGAAGTCGATGCAAAATGAATTTAAATCTGATATGGGTAATACTCTTCCACTTGATGTGGTGAATGTAAAACTAGTACCCAATAACTTTAATGTTTCTACAGTTAATGAAGTAAATATATCCACAGCACCACAGATATTGCTAATAGGCAACTCTACCAACAGCTTGCCTCAATCTCTCGACTTAATATATAATACTAAAGGGAATGACGAAAGGCTTTTTAAAACAAAATCTGAAAACTACAGTACCACACTTACTTATGAAATGACTGTACAGTAAAACTTGTAGTGTGGAAAGTTAAATGATTCAACAATCTTTTTATATAACTACAATACGCAGCCTGTTCTTAGTGTTGTGTCTGTTATCTTCGCTTTATGCAAATGCACAAAGCGAGGATGGCTCTGCTGTGCATATGTATGTTGAAAGTGAATTGAAGCCAATGAAGCAGAGCAATATGTATAGCACTACTTTAAAGATAGTGAATGAAGGCTCTGATAGCTTTGTAGGCAAAATAAATATATCTGCACCACAGGGCTTTCGGTCTATATCGGGAACTAGTGTTGATATAAGTGTGTTGGCTATGGATAGTGTGTTTGCTCCAATCAGGTTTATACAAAATGCTTCGATGTCGTCAGGGAAAAGTGATTTGCTTTATACACTATCGAGCACTGATGGCGTAGTGATTGATAGTGTATATACTTCTTTATCAATTGAAGAGCGAGTGGATATGTCGCTTTTTGTGCAAAATAGGAATATAATGATTACGAATTCCGCAGATTCGGTTAGATTGTCTGCCAAAGTAACCAATAGAGGTAATAAAGCACAGGATGTAACAGTGGTGTTTAGCATTCCTAACTTGAGGCAGGGCATAAACTTTGTGGAGCAAAAGTATTATCTGGATGCTCAAGAGGAACATCAATTTGTATTTAGCTTTATGCCTCACAAATCATTGTTGGCACAAAATCATTTCAATGTGAGGATTGCAGCAATGTATGGAAGTGAAAAAAATATATTCGGTAACTCCTCCATTGAAGTACAGAATGTGTCTGATAATAGCGTTTTTGAAGATCCCTTGAATCGAAATGGGCTTTATAATTCTGATATGCGTAATACTATTTCGTTGAGCTACCGTGGCGACAATAATGATGGTAGCATTGCACAGATGCATGGTTCTGCCGATTTTGATTTGCCTGCAGGTTATATAAATTTGAAAGGTAACGTTTATAAATACGGAACTAGCTATAGATTAATGGCATCAAATACATCGCTCACATATATGCTTGATGATAATGAATATCAGGTGGGTAATGTATATGAGTCGTTGGAGAATTCATTGTCTGGCCGTGGAGCAAAGATAACACTGGGTTCGCCACGTAAAAAAAGTTTGGTGATAGGGGTGGTAGATCAAGAGTACAACCTTTTTAGTGATAGACCATTTTTTGAGGATGCTTATTCGGTTTTTGCAAAGGCTGACATAAATAGCAATTACAGCAGTTTGCGCACGGCGCAAACATCTGTAATATATCAGCGAAATGCTCGATATATGACTCACGATGTGATAGCTGGTGGCGAACTTGGATGGTTGTTGCAAAACAATTGGGCAGTAAGCCTAAGGATGCACGGTGCCATTAGCAATGCTATTGATGGTGATTATAGCAAGCCATCAGCATCTGCCGAGCTTAAATATAATGGTGAGGTGAAAGGATATAATCTAGCGGGAAATTATTATTTGAGCTCTAATTACTTCCCTGGCAATAGGAGGGGAGTGACGTTGCTGCAACAATCGGCATCAAAAAAAATTAAAGATTTCTCAATTCGTGCTAGTGCATATTACTCTATGTTCTCACCCCGATCTTATGTTTATGACATAAATACTAAGACATCTAACTTGTTGAGTGATGCTGATATATATTTCCCAAAGGTTGTAAATGTTACTTTCGGAATGGGATATCAACATCAATATGAGTACTCTAATGGTTATGGTTTGTCACAATCTTCCATCTCCGATTATGAGATGCAGTCTAACAGAATAAAGGCATTGATGACATGGAGTAGTAGAGGTACGGGACACTCTGTTAACCTATCTACAGAAGTGGGATTATCTAACAACTCTTCGAGCAAAAGCAATAAAGGGCAACATAGATATAACTTATCATACTCATATAAATGGCTAAATATGTCAACTCAATATCAGCGTGGTAGTTATTATATTTCCGAACAAATATCATCAAGCAATAGTAATAGACCCTACGAAAGGTTCAATTCGTCTATCGCTGTTAACAAGCAAATGTTTGATAATAAGTTTTCGGTAATGGCTTCTGCTAGCATTAATAAAGATTTTTATACAGATTATTCTCCCTCGGCTTATCTTAATATGAAGTACGGATTGTCTAAATGGTTTTCGCTGTTTGTAAATTCATATTGGTATAGCTATAAGTTTAGAGGCGGTACTTCAGTTAATACTTATAGTAATGAGTTGGGTGTAACTGTTCATTTAAATAAAAATAGAGCTACAAGTTCTCGCAAAAGTAGAGTTGAGGCTTTTGTGTATCATGACTATAACTCCAATGGAGTTTTTGATGATGGTGATAAACCAGCTAAGGGTTATTCTGTATCAATAGACAAGAAGGGCTTTGTTACTAATGATAATGGGAAGGTTACTTATCGAAAGGTTCCTTATGGTAAGTATGCTGTGGGTAATATATCAGAAAAAGGTTGGTTTGGTGATGCAGATACACTTAAAGTGGATAAGTTTAGCGTAGGTATGGATATACCTCTACAACAAGCAGGAGTGTTGATGGGGCAAATTAATTATAGCTTTGATTCGAGAACATCGATGGATATTGAGGCTAAAATAGAGGGTGTTGTATTTCAAATTACAAGCATTGATGGCACAGTTAGCCGTAGAGTATCTACAAATGATGATGCTACATTCACTGCATTTTTGCCTACAGGAGAGTATAGTGTTGAGTTGGTAACAAGCTCACTACCAGCAAATACTTCGTGTAAAGAACCTGTTCAGATTGTGAAAATAGAATCAGGTAAGATGATTAAGTTAGACACATTTATAATAGAGGTTCAGCAAAGAAAAGTGAATATACGTAGGTTTGGACAGTGATATCTGTATAATTCTTTTCTCAAATTATCCTAAGAATTCAATAGCATCCGAAAACACACCCTCAAAAGCTTTATTCAATGATGTTGTATCTTTCTCGTTGTGTGGAAAAGGGTTTTCGTGCGAATAGCTAAACGGGAAGTCCTGTAGCTGTATTGATGCTGTGGTGGTTTCTGTACCCATTGCTTCTTGCACGCCATGGTAGGGAATAACCACGTCTTTGGATAGAGATACTCCTCTTATTCTATTTTTTATACTATTGAAGAACGTGTGTCTTTCCTGTTTCCATTTGTCGGGGGTTATCATTTTGCTGAATGAATTGAAGATATTGTCTTGTTTCCATATTGCTATATCTTCATTTCCAAACATGTTAATATAATAGTTTTGCAGCTTGCTGAATGAATGGTTGTCGAGGATGCTTCGGGATACTCCAAACATGGAGCTGAAGATGCTTCCACCGCAGAACATGAATAGTTTTGATTTTTCAAACAGATTGTTGTGGTTAGACATTAATGATATTTGTGCCAAGAAGGAGCCTATGGAGTAGGTGAAGATATTTATATCTGTTCCTGATGCGAAAAGTGGATGTTTGCCATCTTTAATCTCTTCGAATAATTGTGATAAGTCTAGAAGTGTTTGTCGTCCAGATAGATAAAACCTGCTAGGGTGTTCGCTCAGCCTATCGCTAAGGGCCACGTTGGCGTAGCTTATGGAGCGATCGTCGCAATATTTTTCTTTCCTATTGTTTAGGGTATCTACCATTTTGCGAGGGTTCGACCATTCCATTGGTCCTCTATTGATGTGATAAGCTATTGGGAACATTATTACAGGTCGTTGGGTGTGTGTGCAAAGATATTCGGCCCAAGTTAGATATTTATTCCACGAGCGTTCGTTTAATCCATGAAGTAGGAGGATGGCTTTGTCATATTTTTTATTGTTTCGTGGTGCAAACACAGGGTATTTGAATGAGAAGTTTTCTGATATTTTATTGTCAGTATATTGTAATAATTTGTTCTCCTCTTCGCCTGATATGTTGCTGTCGAAATTATAGAATTGAATCTCTATATTGCTATTATCTATCGTGCTGCTTCTTCCCATTTCGAAGCATTTGTTTAGTGCTTGGTATCGTTCGTTGTATCGCATCATCTTTTTTTTTGAACAAAAGAACATTTATTTCTAATTGCATGCAAATCAAAGGTAAAAGGGCTTAGGCTTTGGGACAAAATAATATATATGGGGTAAAAATGGATATACAGGGATGAAATTTGATATCGCTATTTGCTCTACTTTTGGTAAATCTTCAATAAAAAATTATCTTTGTGAGGTGCTATCAATAAAATGCCTTTTTAATGAACAACAAAATTCCTGCATATCTTTATGAGAAAAAAAACAGTATTAAGATAATAATTTTTACCGCTGTTTTTGCTTTATTATTTATCAATCTGTTTCAACCTTTCGGTTCTCGCAATTGGTATCCATACATTTCGGATATAAAGTATTTTGCTTTTTCTAGCCTTATCATTCTCACGGGAATGTTGGTGGTAGTAATAAGTAGGGTGATACTTACATTGTATTCGAAAAAGAATAGTGTTTTGTATTGGCAGTTTTTTGTGTTTATCATGTGTGAGGTGTTGGCAATGGCAATCTTTTACACATTGTTTGCCAAATATGTTCCCGAAAGCGGAGCAGAAAGAGATGTGGTGGAGATATTTAATCAAAGTATCACTAACACTGCATTAGTGCTGCTTTTGCCTTATTCCATTTCGTGGCTCTATCTATCGTGGAAAGATAAGAGTGCTATGCTTGAAGATATTGAAAAGTCTAAATCAACGGATATAAAATCTAAGTCAATAATTGCCTTTCCTGACGA
>JAAYFB010000302.1 GCA_012728465.1 Proteiniphilum sp.
CATCTCAAAAGATGCCTAAGTTCAACTCTATCTCTATTTCGGGATATCATATGCAAGAGGCAGGTGCCACTGCAGATATTGAGCTTGCTTACACTTTAGCTGACGGTATCGAATATCTACGTGCTGGTGTAAATGCTGGAATTGATATTGATGCATTTGCTCCACGTCTATCATTCTTCTGGGCTATCGGTATGAATCACTTCATGGAGATTGCTAAGATGCGTGCAGCACGTTTGTTATGGGCAAAGATTGTAAAGAGCTTTGGTTCAAAAAATCCAAAGTCTATGGCTTTGCGTACTCACTCTCAAACATCTGGATGGTCACTTACTGAACAAGATCCATTTAACAACGTTGGTCGTACAGTAATAGAGGCTATGGCAGCAGCTTTAGGGCATACCCAATCATTGCACACCAATGCACTTGACGAAGCTATTGCATTACCAACAGACTTCTCTGCTCGTATTGCTAGAAACACTCAGATATATATTCAAGAAGAAACTCATATCACACGTCAAGTTGACCCATGGGCTGGTTCTTACTATGTTGAATCACTTACTCAAGAGCTTGTTGACAAAGCATGGGCATTGATTGAAGAGGTTGAAGAGCTAGGTGGTATGGCTAAAGCTATCGAGACTGGTGTTCCTAAGATGAGAATTGAAGAGGCAGCAGCTCGCACACAAGCACGTATCGACTCGGGCACTCAAAAGATTATTGGTGTAAATGCTAATCGTCTTGAGAAAGAAGATCCAATTGATATACTTGAAGTAGATAACACAGAAGTTCGTAAACAACAAGTATCTCGTTTAGCAGAACTAAGAGCTAATCGTGACAATGATGCTGTTCAAAAAGCTCTTGAAGCCATCACAAAGTGTGTTGAAACAGGAGAGGGTAATCTATTAGAATTAACTGTAGAAGCAGCAAGAGTTCGCGCATCATTGGGCGAGATTTCTGATGCTTGTGAGAAAGTAGTAGGTCGTTATAGTGCAGTAATTAGAACAATTTCAGGAGTGTATTCAGCAGAATCAAAATCAGATGCAAACTTAGCTAAAGCACGTCAATTGACAGAAGAGTTTGCTAAGAAAGAGGGTCGTCAACCACGTATTATGGTTGCTAAGATGGGACAAGATGGTCACGATCGTGGTGCAAAGGTAGTAGCTACGGGCTATGCTGACTGTGGCTTTGACGTTGATATGGGACCATTGTTCCAAACTCCAGCAGAAGCTGCTCGTCAAGCTGTAGAGAATGACGTTCACGTGGTTGGAGTTTCTTCATTAGCTGCTGGACATAAAACGTTAATTCCTCAAATTATTGAAGAACTTAAACGCCTAGGTCGTCCTGATATCCTTGTAATTGCTGGTGGTGTTATCCCTGCCCAAGATTATGATTTCCTATACAAAGCAGGAGTATCAGCAATCTTTGGTCCTGGTAGCCCAGTTGCAAAATCGGCATGCGATATTATGAATGTACTTATGGAAGAGTAGTAATACTAGCTTATTAATTTAAGTATTTACATTTATGCAATGTGCGGGCTGCAGGATTTTATTATTCTGCAATCCGCACTTGTTGTTTAATAAAACAACCATATATAATCAAACGCATGGCATATAATCACAGAAAACGAAAAGAGGATATTGGACTATCGCCCTATGAAATTAAAATAAGGGGGCATAGAAAAGTATCTACCGCACAAGTCAAAGCGATAAACTTTTCTAAAGAGGGAGCCTCAGAGATTGATATAAATTCCATAGACGAATTAAAATCATTTACTAATGATAGTCAATTTAGCTGGATAAATATCATTGGATTATGTGACGAGGAACTCATAAACAGTATATCTGTTGAATATAATATCCCTGCAAATATTATGTCCGATGTGTTAGATCCATCTTTACGACCGCAAGTAGAGGATTTTGATGATGGGTTATTTATATCTTTAAAGATGTTACAAGCAGATGAAGTGTCCCAAGCAATAACACGTGAGACTGTATGCTTGATAATTAAAGATAAAGTAATATTTTCGTTTGTGGATAAGTCAGACAACATCTTTGCTCCAATAAAGAATAGAATTAAGAGAAAGAAATCTCGAATACACACATCTGGAACTGATTATTTGGCTTTTACAATATTAGACATTATCATTGACAACTATATCTATATTTTAGACACCTATGGTGATAAAGTAGAAAAAGTGGAGGAGGATATAACTCTAACAATAAATCGTGATACTTTAAGGGTTATAAATCTCCTAAAACAAGAGCTGAATCACTTCAGACGAGATATGAGACCTGTCAAGGAGATAATATTCAGTTTACCCAAGCTAGATACAAACCTAATAGCCGACGAAAATGAAACTCATTTCAAAGAGTTACAGGACAATATAAGTCAAGTATCTGAACTGTTGGATTATTTTCGTGAAGTGCTTTACGATGCACTAGATGTTTATCATTCGTCAATGAGTACCAAACTAAATGATATTATGGCTGTGTTGACAGTATTCTCAGTAGTGTTTATACCCATTACATTCATAGCAGGGTTGTATGGAATGAACTTTTCTAACATGCCTGAACTAGAATCACCCTATGGATATTATATAGTTTTGGGCGTAATGATTGTTATTGCTATAGCAATGCTTTTATACTTTAAACGAAAAAAATGGTTTTAAACTAACCGTTAATTGCACTCATAAAGTTTTTGCGATAAGTTTCTCCAATTGGTATTTGGTGTCCTTCAATGATTATTCTATTCTTATCAATGCTTCCTATTTTATTGATATTAATAATAAAGGAACGGTGTACTCGTATGAACTTTTTAGGAACCAATTGCTCTTCCATTGATTTTAAACTCATAAGTGTAATTATGGGTTTTCTATCTCTAAGGGTATATATTTTTATATAATCCTTAAGACCTTCAACTATCAAAATATCATCAAATAGTATATGAATTAATTTGTAGTCAGCACGAACAAATATTCCTTCAGATGTTGGCTCTTTCTTTTCTTGAGCCATTTTTCTCAATTCGTGCCAATCTAATGCTCTTTTCGAAGCATTTAAGAAATCGGAATAAGAAAAAGGCTTCAGAAGATAATCAAG
>JAAYFB010000303.1 GCA_012728465.1 Proteiniphilum sp.
ACAAAGTAAATGCTAAAATAAATAATGCTTTTTTCATTTTGCGAGGTTTGTTATTATTGTTTCTGATTGATTTTTGATTATCAGAAATAAAAACGTTGTGACGTGTAATTGTAATAATCATTAGCGTTATTATTCCTTCTAAATACAATTTTGCCTTCTCTTGCAAGCCACCCAATGGAGATATAAATATCCACTACAGATAATCCTGACGTTTTATGCAAATCGTGAATGCTCAACTCCTCATTACTTTCGCATAGTATATGCCATATTATATTTGCGTTAATCTCAATGTCTATTCTATCCATTACATTTAGTTTTGTAGATGCGCTAACTACAAGTTCACGCATCTGTTTTATACAATACATACATTCATACTTTAGTTTTAGTCTCTTTTATCTTCAATTTTCAATGCTAAAGTACCTTCAAATTTATACTCAAATATAATCAATTTTGGAAGCAAATAAAAGTGATTTTATTATTATTGTTAGCTGATAATCAGATTTTTAGGAAATATGTGATTTGATAACTAAGAAAATGGAAAACTGCTTTTATTGGGTTAAATAGATTGTTAAACACAGGTGCTTTCGTAAAGATTAGATGATTTACAGACTGAGATATTTTATTTTTATTGTTGATGTTGATTATGAGACAAGTATAATAAGCATGAAATATTGTTACAATCAATATGCGCTTATTGTGAACTATTTTCGTTAATTTTGTTTCCCTTTTGCGATATGCTATTGTATTGTTGGCATATGAAGGGCATTTATTATTTTTTATATTTCGGCATATCTGACATTTCTAAAGGTTGGATTGTTGGTGTTTTGTTTCATTGTGTTTACATTGATGCATAATGTCATAGGTTATTCAGTTACAACGGCTACATTGCTCACTATTATATAAATAAAATTGGAAAATAAACAACGTAAAATAAGGTATCCTGATTTGATTAAGATAGAATGGATCGAATTGCTAGGAGTGCCATTTACTATAAGGATTGTTGAGCATAGCATCGAGGTTAGAAATAATAAAGATGTTCAGGTGCTTCGATTCCAGCGTTTAGCTCCAAAAGAGTTTGATGCACCATACATAGCTTTTGTTCTTTGCAAAACTACAGGCAAGTTGGTGAGCTACAGAAATAGGATGTTGCCACTGTTAGAGAGCAGGTTGTCGGAAGATGATGCATTGATTAAAGCTAAGATGCTGTTGAGGAAAATAAACCCCGATTATTACAACAATCTTACCTTCCTTCGCATTGACAAAGCAGTGCGTAATTTCTTTAATATTTATGGTGAAGTAGAAGAAAACGAAATTTATTGGGTTGAGTTTAAGCATTCCGATGGTAGCTATGCCTGGGTAGGATTATCAATGAGTGGACAAGTTTCGGAATATGAAATTGATTCGCTTTGGGATTACGAAACTATGCGTCGCAAAACAGAGATGTGGGATCATGATGGCTGGGTGAAAGCTCGATACGGATTGGGACCCGAACTGGAAAAGCCAAATGCTTTGGCAAGGAATAGATGAATTATGTAATATCCAGCAGTGGGGTTGTTGAAGCCAAGTAATATATTGAGATAAATCCCTTCGAAACTCCGACTCAGTACCAATAACAATTTTTATTTGAAGAAAATCACCTCAATATCTCTATTCTCATTGTGTTTGCATTTAAACCTAAATAAATCCTGAGAACATTAAAATGAAATTTTATTGTCCGACTTTTAGGTGCGAAGCACTCTAATAATTCATTTATGTTTATGTTCGTTTTTAGTTAAAAAACGAATCATTTTTGAGCTAAAAAAGTTGTGAATGGTCAAAGTGTAGTTTGGGAATGACAGTTTTGTGGTCTAATTCATATAAATAATGAATATATAAATGAGGATATTGTATTTAAATCATAAAATAATATGTGTGTTTTAATATTTAGCAACATTTCAGGGTTGATTTTCATTAGATTTTGTGCTGGAAAAGTTGTGAATGGTAAAAGTGTAGTTTGTTAATGAAGGGTTTTTGGTCGCGGAATTCAAAAACACAAATGTTTTTTACTACAATTTGTTCCAAAAGTCCCAAATTACATATGTATTTATGTGCTTTTTTGTCAAGAAATACAAAAACATACTTGTGTTTACACCAATAAAGTTGTGAATTATCAAAGTGTAGTTTGTTATTAGGCCCAATTTGATGGATAAACGCACAAAAGCAATGTGGATTGGTCCGCAAAAGTTAAAAAGTTGTCAGTATCATGTGTCTTTAGGGACTTTATTTGCATATTTACTCTGTCTGAGTGCTGTTTTGTCTGTTTTGCGACCCTAATCATTAAAATATGTAATATTATTGATTCGGCCCATGAGGCATTTGTTAATTAAATGTTTGATAATATAGGAAATTGGCGCTTGATTTAGAAAATTATCCATGTTTTAAACAACTTCTTTTTTGCATCAAAATAGATTACATGTAAACATATTTTTCCCAATCTTGTTTTATATCTCTACATAAAACATTTTACAACCAGATACTGAATGAATTCTACCAAAACTATATTTTTAATATTGGCACTTATGTTGCCATCCATCTCTTATGCTCAAAATGGCACTATCAAAGGCAAAATAGTAAACCAGAGAAATAACGACCCAATAGAATTTGCAGGTATTCAAATAGATGGAACTACAATGGGAACAACTTCTGAGGAGGATGGCTCTTTTACATTCACTGGCGTTAAGCCTGGGTTTGTACGTTTGATTGTTAGTTTTTTAGGTTTCGAGACCACCGTTTCATCTGAGGTGCAGGTGCAAGGCAATCAGACAGTTTTTGTTGATGTCGCTCTGAAAGAATCTGCTGTTGAGCTACAAGAGGTTAACATAAGGCCCAATTATAATATAAAGCGAGTAGATAGCCCCATATCCGTCATATCGGTTGGTGTGCAAGAGATAGAGAAAAGTGCGGGAGCCAATCGTGATGTGTCTAAAGTGGTGCAGCAGTTGCCAGGTGTTGGTGCCACCGACCCTAATCGGAATGATTTGATAGTGCGTGGTGGTGGCCCCTCCGAAAATGTGTTCTATTTGGATGGAGTGGAGATACCTACTATTAATCACTTTGCTACTCAAGGTTCGTCAGGTGGGGCAATAGGAGTAATAAACCCAGATTTTGTGCAAGAGATCAGTTTTTATTCTGGTGCCTTCCCCGCTAATCGAACTAATGCACTGAGCTCCGTGATGGAGATTAGACAAAAAGATGGAAGTCAGGACAGGGTGCATGCCAAACTATCGGTAGGCGCATCAGATGCAGCGGTTACTGTAGATGGTCCAATGGGCAAGAAGTCAACATTTATAGTTTCGGCACGTCAGTCGTACCTTCAATTCTTATTTAAAGCTATTGGTTTGCCTTTTTTGCCTACTTACAATGACTTTCAATTGAAGTATAAATACAAAATTGATAAGAATAAAGAGCTTACGTTCATAGGCATAGGTGCAATAGATGATTTGGTGTTAAATACTGGACTGCAAAGTGCTGGAACTGAAGAGCAGAAGTATCTGTTGTCCTATCTTCCAGTTTACAAACAGTGGAATTATACAGTAGGTGGCGTTTACAAGCATTTTGGAAATAATTACATAGATACATGGGTGTTGAGCAGAAGTATGCTGCGTAATACAAACTTTAAATATCTAGATAATGATGAGTCGAAAGATAAGATATCAAATTACATGTCAGATGAGGCGGCTAACAAATTGCGTGTAGAGCGTGATTATCCTTATATGGATGTAAAATTGAAGGTAGGAGCAGGTCTTAACTATACTCACTATACTAATAATACTTTTCGAAACGTATTTATCGATGGAACACCTAGAGTGCTTACATATGATGCTAGGTTGAATCTTTTCGGTTATCAATTGTTTGCTCAAGTGTCTGATGAATTCATTGATCAAAAACTAAAGTTGTCTTTAGGAGTGAGCACAGTAGGTAATAACTTTAATGAGAATATGAAAAATCCTATTAATCAGCTTTCGCCAAGATTATCTGCAACATATGGAATGTCTGATAAATGGGATTTCAATGCAAATATCGGGCGTTATGTGTCGCAACCTGCTTATACAACTATGGGTTTCAAAAACAACGATGGTGAGTTTGTAAACAGAAACGAACAGTTGAAATATATAGCTTCCAATCAAGCCATTGTAGGTTTTGAATATCGGCCAGATGATAATATGCGACTTAGCTTAGAGGGTTTCTATAAACAGTACAATAATTATCCATTATCCGTATCTGAAGGAGTGAGCATTGCAAGCAAGGGAGCCGACTATGGAGAAGTGGGGGACGAGGAAATAATCTCGACAGGCAAGGGGAGAGCCTATGGAGTAGAGTTTTTGTATAAAATATTGGAGTGGAATAATATTAATGTTACTTCTACCTACACTTTCTTTAGAAGTGAGTTTACTGACAAAGATAACATTTATCGTCCTTCATCGTGGGACACTCGACATATGCTAAACTTGATTGGCAACTATAAGTTTAAGAAGAGTTGGAACATTGCCATGCGTTGGAGGTTTATCGGGGGAGCTCCTTATTCGCCCATTGATGAGGAGTTGTCTAAAGATAGAGCTGCATGGGCCGTAACTAATCGAGCATACTTAGATTATGATAATTTCAACTCATTGAGATTGTCAAATACTCACTCCCTAGACGTGCGCATAGATAAAGAGTTTTACTTTAATAAATGGGTGTTGAATCTATATACAGATGTTCAAAACGCTTATAACTTCAAATCCGAGCGTCCTCCCATATATACTAATAAAGATATGAACGGTGAAGTCTTGAAAGATCCTAGTGGCAATCCCGAAAAACAAGATTTGAGAATATTAAAATCTTCATTAGGCAATATTTTGCCCACTGTGGGTATTATTGTTAAAATATAGAGTCAACTGAAAATGTTAATTGGCTAAATAAATGGGAAAATATTGGGTGAACTGATGTTAATTGTGAAAAGCGATAATATTTTTATATAATAATATTCAACCTGAGGTCAAAGTGCAATATAATAGGTTATTGTAGTCATGTTTTTCTTTGTCAAATAGGCTGAAAGCATGATAAATGCTAACGTTAATCAATACTAAATACTGAGTTTGGGTGCATCGTTTTCACTACATCTGCATCTTATTATTGAAAGGCGGCACAAAGTTTCGAGTTTAAAGAATCTTCCTGTAGCTGTTGTAGAACAAATATTTATTAATTAATAAACAAACATTTCAAAAATGAAGAAACTATCAGTATTGATGAGTGCATTAGTAATAGCACTAGCATTCGTAGCGTGTGAGAAAGATGAACCAACACCAGTTCCTAAATTAGAAGTTAAAGATGCAGTAGAAGTTGTCATCGGCGAGTCAACTGAATTAGAAATTAAAGGTGGAGTAGCTCCTTACGAAGCAAAAAGCGCAAACGAAGAAGTAGTAACTGTAAAAGTAGAAGGAGCTAAACTTACTATCACTGCAGTAAAAGTAACAGAAGAACCAGCTCCAGAAGCACGTGAAACCGGAGGTGAAGAAACTGTAGAGCCAGTTGTTGTAACTGTAACAGATAAAGCTGGTACTAAAGTAACTGTAAAAGTAACTGTAAAAGAAGCTGAAGTAACTCCAGAAGCATAAGGCTTTGAGGTAAGAGATATAAATTATTTCACAACTTATAAAATGGCGCAACGTAGCATTTACGTTGTGCCATTTTGTTTTTTATCTAAAATATACCAAACAATCGATTAAACCAAATGTTATTAATTATATCATATTCAGATACTAAACTACAAATTATGAAGAAGCAAATATCTATTATCGTAGTAGGACTCATGGTCTTTACAACACTATTATCACAAAATAAAAAATTTATGAATTATAAGGAGAGTTGGAGAAAGGTTGAGGATTATTCTCGACGTTCGTTGCCTAAATCGGCTTCTAAAGAGGTTGGTAAAATAATGAGAATGGCTATCGCTGATAAGAATAGTCCGCAGGTGATAAAGGCTTTGATACATCAAGGGACTTATGACCTGGAGATAGATAGTGATAATAATACTCAAATATTTAGTACTTTAAATGATATGTTGGCCAAAAGCAAGGATAGTATTGAGCAGTCTGTGTTGCACTCAATGCTGGGAGACTTGTATATGCAGTACTATCAAAACAGTTCAAGGACTATAAATCAACGTACCGATTTAGGAGACTTGATGCCCGATGATATGAAAGAGTGGACGAAGAATATCTTTTATCATAAGGCAATAGAACACATGAATGCTTCTGTGAATGCTGAAACCCATTTGTTAAACACAAAAGTAGAGGATTATGAAGTAGTTATTGAGTTAGAGAAAAGTTCACGCAAGTATTATCCTACTATGTATGACTTTCTGTCACAAAGGAGGATAAAAGTATTCAAATCAATAAGCTATAAGAATGATATTAGCTTAATACTTAGATCTAAAAAAATTGATATTAAAAGTCTCTTTTCAGATAATGAAGCGTTTGTAACAATAAACTTTGCTCCTAGTATTGATGAATATGGATTGTGGACACTAGAGGCGTACAAAGATTTCATTATCTCGCTAATGAATAGAGGTATGGATGAGTCCATACTATTGACTGAGTTAGATAGAATTGATTATCTCGATGAATTTCCTAGCTATTATGAAAAGCATGCTCTAACACTTATGACTCAAATGCTCAACAAATGGAGTGATAACCCATTGAGTGTGGAAATTGTGGATGATATGACTGACTTCATGCAGAATTACAAAAACCTTGATGAATATGATCAAATAGCGAATGATGATAATAACAGAAATAGAGATATTTACAACTTGCTAAAAGAATATATTGCTAAGTATCCAAAATATGAGAGAATAGGGTTGTTGAAAAATAAGATGGAGGAATTAACAAAACCTGTGTATTCAATCGTGGGAAATAATACTTTCACAATAAATGGCGAGAAAAAAATAAAAATATCCTACCGAAATTTATCTAAAGCAGACTTTAAGCTCTACAAAGTTAATTCTGCAGCAGATGTGCTGATGGATAGATATAATTATGACAAAAAGATTATATCAAAATCAACCTTTGTTGAAAATATCAGTGTTGCGTTGCCTTCAAGTGAGGAATATTCATTTAATGAATACGAGTTTATAATAAATATTGATAAGTCAGGTATCTTCATGTTGTCAAATGCTAATGGGGGAGGCAGTGAAAATAACAGATCATCAAATTTTATCTTTTCAGTAACAGACTTGGCTGTCTTTTCACGATATCTTGATAAGGATGAGTATGAGTTTTTTGTTGTGGATCGTATGACTGGTAAGCCTATAGAGGGGGTAAGTTTAGAGTTGTTCAAATTGCCTGGCAATTGGAATAACTCCACGATTGTGAAAGAAAAGAGCATCATTACAAACAACATAGGATATGTCAAGTATAAAAAAGATATTCCTAACTATGATGTGTTTTATAATGCTAAAATAGATGGTTCAAGTACAATGCTCAATCGTTTACCTAATGCTTCATTTTATAGATTCCCCGAGAGCAGTGAGATTCGTGAGAGTGTCTCGATATTTACAGATAGGAGTATATATAGGCCTGGGCAAACTGTTTATTTTAAAGCAATTGCAACCCTCAAGAATGGGAGTACTGCTAAATTGCAAACTAATAAGAAGTATGATTTAGTTTTGAAAGATGCTAACGGAAGAGAAATATCAAAAGAATCGTTATCAGTTAATGAGTTTGGCTCAATGTCTGGAGAGTTTGTTTTACCAACAGATGCAATGAATGGTCGATTTTATATTGAGACAGCCAATGGCAATGTATTCTTTAGAGTAGAAGAATATAAACGACCAACTTTTGATGTCGAGTTCGAAAAGGTTAGCAAAACTTACACCTTTGGTGAAGAAGTTAAGGTGAAGGGAAAAGCTGAAAGCTTCTCTGGTATTAAGCTACAAGATGCAACTGTAGAGTATCGCATTACACGAAGCCAATTTATGTGGCGGATGTGGGGTGGTAGCCCAGTTCAAGTAGATCATGGTATTGTAACTACAAATGATGATGGGGAATTTGATATAACCTTTACTCCCGAAAAGCCAGATAATGTAAATAATAGATTCAACCCTATTTATAGCTATACTATACATGCTACAGTTACTGACTTGAATAGTGAAACACAATCTTCGGAATATAATCTTGTTGTAGGAGATGTATCTATGATACTGACTTTGAATATTGATGATAAGTTAGAGAAGAGTTCTACTAATAAAATAGAGATAATAGCAACCAATCTTGATGGTGAAAAAATATCTACTAAGGGTACATATGTAATTTATTCGTTGCATGATAATGACTCTATTAATAAGCAAGTAGGAAGTGGAGACTTTGAGGTGGGCGAGCAAAAGAAACTAAAATCTGAGCTTGTACAATTGGTCTCAGGAAAATATAAAATTGAGATAAAATCTAAAGATGATAATGGCAGGGAGGTAAAGAGTGACAAAAATATAACTCTTTTCTCTTACGATGATAAACGACCACCTATCAATACTAACGAATGGTTTGTAATAAAAAATAGCACCTTTAGCAATAACTCTGTAGGTGAGGTGATATTAGGTGCAACTGATAAGGTAAATGTTCTTTATGAACTGTGGCAAGAGAATAATTTTATTGAGCGAAAGTGGATCGAGATAGATAATGAAAATAGACTCTTCTCAATACCATATAAAGAGAGCTTCAAAAATGGTATTACTCTAACATTTAACTATGTGAAGGATGAAAAATTTTATTCTCACTCTGTAAATTTACTCCTTGAAGAGAAGAAAACAGATTTAAATGTTGCACTAGATGTTTTTCGTGATAAAATAAGACCAGGAACTAAAGAGGAATGGCGAATATCGGTAAAGGATAATGATGGTAACCCAACCATAGCCGAAGTGCTAGCATCTATGTATGACTTATCGCTCGACAAGATTCAAGTTGCTCCAGATTGGTCTTTTATGCCTGTTTCTAAAGGATATTACTGGTTTAGAATTTCATTATCCAAAGACAACTCTAATTTTACACAATCTTCATATTGGGAAGACACGTATAAATATATTGAGGTGCCTCCATTAACTTTTGATAGATTCAATTGGTTTGATTTTTCATTTCAAGAGAGATTTATGATTAGAGGTACGCGTTTCGCTTTTCAACAACGAAAAGCAACGTTTAACGCACCAGAACCAGTAAATGGTGAGATGGAACTTCAATCCAGAAGTGATTTACAGCTTGAAGAGGTGGCAGCTGATGGAACAATGGAAGAGAATGTCGTAACTGCATTTGGTTTAACAGATAATTCTAATAAAGTATCAACTTCAGAAGGTATCAGACGCAACTTTAACGAAACAGCATTTTTCTATCCTCAATTGGTAACCAATGATAAAGGCGAAACCCAAATATTATTTACTGTTCCAGATTCAAATACTAAATGGAAGTTTAGACTTCTAGCACACGATAAGAACTTGAATGTAGGGCAAGCT
>JAAYFB010000304.1 GCA_012728465.1 Proteiniphilum sp.
CCTATGGACAAAAGAATCTTCCGCTTAGCGGTACCCAACATCATCACAAACATCACGGTGCCCCTCTTGGGCATGATAGATATAGCCATTGCGGGCAGGTTGGGCTCGGCCACCTACATTGGAGCCATTGCATTGGGTGCAAACATCTTCAACATGGTGTATTGGAACTTTGGTTTCATCCGCATGAGCTCAAGCGGCTTTGTGGCACAGGCGTACGGTGGGCGCAACTTCACCGAAGTGATGAATGTGCTCATTCGCTCCCTCATTGTGGGCATTGGCATCGGGTTGTTGATACTCGCATTGCAATATCCCATTGGCGAATTGGCTTTTAGCCTCATCGAGTCGGGCGAAGAGAGTGTAATGCACGTGCGAAAATATTTCAGAACCGCAGTGTGGGCAGCTCCTGCCGTGTTGGGCACATACGCATTCATGGGCTTTTTCATTGGCATGCAAAATGCACAAACGCCAATGATAATTGCCATTTTCAACAACATACTTAACATTGCACTTAGCACCACTTTTGTGTTTGGCTTTGGCATGAAGGTGGAGGGCATCGCACTGGGCACGATGCTGTCGCAAATTATCACCTTCATCATATGCATTGTGATGTGGAAAAGACTATATGGGCGACTTGGCAAATATACAAACAGAGAGAGTATGTTTGACAGGGTGGCTATTCGAAAATTTTTTAAAGTGAATGGAGATGTGTTTGTGCGAACCTTCCTGCTCACGTTGGTTACCACGTTTTTTACATTCGTATCCGCCAAAATGGGTGACATGATACTGGCAGCCAATGCACTGCTGATGCAGTTTTTTATGCTATTCTCCTACTTTATGGATGGCTTTGCATATGCGGGCGAGGCACTCACGGGGCGATACATTGGGGCAAACAACCAATTACTACTAAAACATATGGTGAGGCGTATTTTCTTTTGGGGCTTCATCATTAGTGCCATATCGGCAGTGATATACATATTTTTTCCCAGCCAAATATTGCAAATACTTACCAACGATGCGGAGGTCATAGAGGCTACCAAAACATTTGTTTTCTGGACCGTGCTGATTCCCATCACAGGATTTGCCGCCTTTCTTTGGGATGGTATCTTCATCGGAGCCACAGCATCAAAGGAGATGCGCAATGCGATGATTTTCTCTTCGATAGCTTTCTTTGCAAGCTATTACATCACTACGCCCCTGTTGGGCAACAACGGATTGTGGCTCTCATTCATAATATACCTAACAATAAGAGGACTCACGCAGACCATTTGGGCTAAGAATGCACTGTTCAACAAGAAGTAAGTGTAAGAATATTAATAATGATATTTAAATTCTTATTATCTTGCAACTTATTTTAAAAAGTCGCATAAAATAAGGCTAAAAACATACTAAACAAACGAGATGACACAAACAGATACATCAAAGGATGTAATAAAATATGTAGTTTTTGATTTTGATGGCACCCTTGCCAACACTATGGATGCTATTTTGGATATTGCAACCAACGAGGTGGGGGAAATTTCGGACGAAGATTATGAGGCTATGAGACATGAAGGCATCAAGGGCGTAATAAAAAGATTCAACATACCATTGTGGGAGCTGCCAAAGGTGATTGCGCAGTTCTCGTCGGTGCTTACAAAGAGGGAAGACATAAAGCTCTATCCACACATAATAGAATTGATGGATAAACTTACCGCAAACTCATTTAAGCTAGGTGTGCTATCTAGCAACTCGGAAGAAAACATAAAAAAGGTACTAGATAGACACTCTATTCTAGAAAAGTTCGATTTTATATACTCGCAAAGCTCCCTATTTGGCAAAGATAAGGTGATGAAAAGGATGTGCAAGAAGCACAACATACTGCCATCGGAGATAATATATGTGGGCGACGAGGACAGAGACATCAATGCTTGCAAAAAGGTGAACATCAAGTGCATTGCGGTGACATACGGGTTCAACTCGCGCGAGAGACTTGCCAAACTTGAGCCCGACTTCATTGCCGACTCCACTATGGAGATTGCCGACATTGTGCTTTCGCTCAACAAATAAACCGTATGCTACAAATCTAATTCGCACTTAAAAAAAGATATGAATCAACCTATCAATAAAAATTCTCGCATAGAGGTGGTTGACGCTCTGCGTGGCTTTGCCATCATGGGCATATTGCTAGTGCACAGTCTTGAGCACTTCATTTTCCCCGTATATCCCACCAATTCGCCAGCATGGCTCAATGCGATAGACCAAGGGGTGTTCAACGTAATATTCACCCTCTTTGCAGGCAAGGCTTATGCCATATTTGCACTGCTGTTTGGCTTCACATTTTATATTCAAAATAGCAATCAAAAGCGTCGTGGAGGCGATTTTGGCTATCGCTTCTTGTGGAGATTGGTATTGCTAGCCATGTTTGCTACGCTCAATGCCGCTTTTTTCCCTGCGGGAGATGTTCTATTGCTTTTTGTGGTGGTTGGACCTGCCCTATTCTTCACTCGCAAATGGAGCAATAAGGCTATACTGATTACCGCAACAATATTTTTATTGCAGCCCGTTGAGTGGTATCATTATATTGCTCACACAATCAATCCCGCACATCAGCTGCCCGACTTGCAAGTGGGCGCCATGTATGGCTCGGTGGCTGAGTATGTAAAGGGAGGCAACATTGGTGAGTTCTTTTGGGGCAATATCACTTTGGGACAAAAAGCAAGCCTATTTTGGGCAATCAATGCTGGACGTTTTTTCCAAACCATTGGTTTGTTCTTGCTAGGATTTTATATTGGTCGCAAACAATTCTTTGTGTCGTCAAAAGAGAACACACAGTTTTGGATTAAAGTCCTTATTGTTGCA
>JAAYFB010000305.1 GCA_012728465.1 Proteiniphilum sp.
CGAGGAATGTTTATGATAACTCAGAGTCAGAACAATTAGGTGATTCTGCTAAAGATGCTTCGAACGATCCCGGAGGCTCAATAAAACCATTAAAAGAGAGGTGATTTATTGATATAAATAAAAACAAATTGAGATTATAAAAATCAATCAACTTTGTTAATATTAGTGGCAGCCTGTGTTTTATAGCGCAGGCTGTTGTTGTTTTTATACTAAGGTGGTTGTATTAAAATGTTGAACATCTCACTGATATGAACATTTTTTTTTTCTTATCGTTATATGTATATTACAAATGATAAATTAATTGCATAATATGAAAACAATAAAGTATTACATAATCGCAGGTCTTTTTGCTTTGAGCATGGCGTCTTGCGGAAATAGCAATGCAAAAAATAACGAAAATAATAATTCTAAAAATTTAAAAGAAATGAAATTTGAAAAAGTAGCACTTCCTTATGCAACTGATGCCTTAGAGCCAGTTATTAGCAAAACAACAATCGAGCTTCACTACGGCAAGCATCATCAAGCATATATAGACAACTTGAATAAACTAATCGTAGGCACTGAGTTTGAAAATGCAGATTTAGAAACTATCGTAAAGAAAAGCGATGGTGCAATCTTTAATAATGCAGGTCAAGCTCTAAACCATAATATTTATTTCACTTCATTTAAAGCCAATGGTGGTGGTGAACCACAAGGTAAATTAGGTGAGGCTATTGTGGCACAATATGGCTCATTCGATAAATTTAAAGAAGAGTTTAACGCAGCTGGTGCTACAGTATTTGGTTCAGGATGGGTTTGGCTAGCTAAAGATGCTAGTGGAAAGCTATTTATAGAAAAAGAGCCTAATGCAGGTAACCCAATAACTAAGGGGTTGACTCCAATTCTAGGATTTGACGTTTGGGAGCATGCTTATTATCTAGATTATCAAAACCGTCGTGCAGATCATTTGAAAGAGGTTTGGAAAATAATAGATTGGGAAGTAGTAAGCTCTCGCTACTAGTGAATTAAATTAGTTTGTTGATTATAATGTGAAAGGTCATATCCATTTATTTTGGGTGTGGCCTTTTATTTTATGTGTCATTTTACAAATTGGGTTCTTCCACTTGAGGTACTATTTATTAATCATTATTGCAGTAAGCATTCTGCCTGAGTGTATTGTTTGGCGACGTGCCGAGAAGAATAGTTCTTTGTTTTCGAAAGTGCATAAGGTTGACTTTTCGATGTTATTGGCGGATATACCCAATCTAATTAACTCTTGCCTGTTTATTTCTTTTAGGTCTAGATGAATCTTACCCGATTCTTTGTTTAAATATGAGTTTGATCCATCTAGGATGAAGTTGTTTTCGATGAAAATTTCTTTCACTTCGTCGCCTACTTCGTAGTTATCTATGCTTATAGATGGCCCGATACAAGCAATTATGTCTGTAGGTCTAACTCCAAAAGTTTTATTCATAGCATTGATGGTGTTTTCTACAATTCGTCCAGATGTACCTTTCCATCCCGCATGTATTGCGCCTATTGATTGTGTTGTGGGGTCGTATAGAACTATGGGTACGCAATCAGCAGTTGTAACACAAAGAAATATGCCTTCTAATTGCGTTATTGAGGCATCGTAGCCATATAGGTCTTCAATCTGCTGTGATTTGGTTTGGTTGAAAAATAGTTCATCAATATGAATAACTTCACAACCATGAGTTTGGTGAGGAGTAATTAGTTTTTCAGTATCTATGTGAAATTTGCGAGCAACTATACTTCTATTTTCATAAATATTAATGGAGCTATCGTCGGAATAATTGCCTAAATTGAGAGATGAAAACTCCCCACTACTAACACCGCCTTGTCTAGTAGTAGAGAAATGAGACACCTTATTTAAGTTCTTTAGTTTCTCGAAAAATAAGAGGTCTTTATATTCAATGTCTCTAATCATTTTTAAAAATCTTCCTCGTAATAGTCAAATTCGTCGTAATCTCCCTCCTCATCATCATAGTCGTCATACTCTATCTCGAAGTCTTCATCGTCTTCATCAAATTCAAGTGTTTTAATATCCAGAGGCTTATGAATTGTAGCTTTATATGCTTCTTCTCTGCTGAAAGCTACTTCTGAGTTTAGCTCCTTCCAAATGAGGTCTTTTAGTTGTTGAATGCCAAATCCGGTTACTGATGATATGAAAATATTTGGAATATCTGGTAAATCTTCAGACATGGCATTAATTAATTCTTCGTCGAGCATGTCTGATTTAGTAATCGCAAGTATCTTTTGCTTGTCCACCAATTCAGGATTATACAATTCAAGCTCATTTAGAAGCAATTTATACTCCTTATGTATATCATCGGTATCTGCAGGAACCATAAATAACAATAAAGAGTTTCTTTCGATGTGTCTCAAGAATCTTAATCCCAGACCTTTCCCTTCGCTAGCACCTTCAATAATACCAGGGATATCTGCCATTACAAAGGATTTGTTGTCTCGATAACTTACTAGTCCCAAATTAGGTTTGAGGGTAGTAAAAGGATAATCTGCAATCTTTGGTTTGGCTGCGGACACAACCGATAAAAGTGTAGATTTGCCTGCATTGGGTAATCCTACTAGACCTACATCTGCAAGCAATTTTAATTCAAGTATAATCCATCCTTCTTCGAATGGTTCACCCGGTTGTGCATACCTAGGAGCTTGGTTAGTAGATGTTTTGAAGTGAGTATTACCTAGTCCTCCACGTCCACCTTTCATTAAGATAATCTCTTGGTCATGATCAGTAATATCACATATGTATTCGCCAGTTTCTCCGTTGTAAACAACAGTTCCACAAGGCACTTCTATTACTTTACTTTCACCATCGCTACCAAATCTTTTCTTGCCCTGACCGCCTTCGCCATGTCCTGCAAATATATGTTTTTCATAACGTAAGTGGAGTAATGTCCAAAAGTTTCTATTGCCACGAAGTATAATATGCCCTCCGTGCCCACCATCTCCCCCATCGGGTCCTCCTTTAGGCACATATTTTTCTCTTCT
Source organism: Proteiniphilum sp. (assembly GCA_012728465.1). GTDB lineage: Bacteria > Bacteroidota > Bacteroidia > Bacteroidales > Dysgonomonadaceae > Petrimonas. The sequence continues at coordinate 3,010 of JAAYFB010000305.1, forward strand.
GAAATGTGAAGAACCTCTACCGCCCTTTCCCGAGCGGCAGAAAATCTTTACATAATCAACAAAGTTTGATCCACTCATTGTTGTTTATTTTTATAAAAGGTTGTCCATTACCTCTACTATTGACTGAAAAATGGCATTAATGTCGCCACTACCCTCTATAACAGACATCTTGCCCTGTTTGTTATAGAAATCAATCAATGGTTGAGTTTGGTTATGATATACATCCAAGCGCGACTCGATAGTTTCTCTATTATCGTCTGCTCGTCCTTCTAGTTTGCCACGATTTAGCAAACGCTCAATTAGTTCATTCTCTTCTACGTCGAGACATAACACTTTCGAAATTGACATGTTATTCTCTTCTAACTTCTTGTCTAGCTCTACACCTTGTGTTACAGTGCGTGGGAAGCCATCAAATAGAAAACCATCCACACCAGTAGTTGTTTTTATTAATTCCTCTATCATTCCGATCACAATAGTATCCGGAACTAGTTGTCCTTTGGAAATGTATTCGTTTGCAGTTTTGCCAAGTTCTGTGGCGTTCTTAATTTCTTTTCTTAATAGCTCGCCAGTTGATACGTGCTGTAGATTGTATCTCTTTGCAATCATCCCACCTTGCGTGCCTTTACCTGAGCCAGGGGCTCCAAATATTACAATGTTTAGCATATTTATTTATTAATAAAAATAAGTGGCAAAGGTACAGATTATTTCACTTGAAATTTAGCATTCTGAACTAAATTAGTCAAAATACTGTTATAATGTCAGAAAAACCCAATTAAAATAAATAAAATGGACAAACAAGAGTTTAAGACGAACATCCAAAGTCTAATAGATCAGTTAGAAACTAGAATAGACGATCTTGGTGACAAGATAGAGGAC
>JAAYFB010000306.1 GCA_012728465.1 Proteiniphilum sp.
ATATTATAAAAGATGGAATCCCTAAACTTGAGTATGATCCTGAAACTATCCATGAGGATGACAGCAAACCTAGTAGATGGTCGATTTTAACATATGAAGAATTAAAATGGCTAGATGATAATATAATGCCTCAGTATTTGAGCAATAACAATTAGGAACGTACCCCGGCGACCTTAGGGCCGGGGTCTTTTATGCTTTATGACCCGCTGAAAACCGCGGGGTATAAAACAAAAAATAATCTTATAGAATACTACGAGCGGCTTATGGGAGCAAAGCAGATAGGTAATAGTCAACTAATGGTAGTAGAAGATGAAAGGGCTAGGTGTTTATATGAAACATACTATGGATTTAAGTGAACTTGAATGGAACTTTGAGGGGCTACTAACCGCTGCTTATGAACCAGATAGAAAAGGAATTAATGTTCCAGAGGTGATGAAATATTGTAGGGATCGTAATATCGAGCCCAAAGATCTTTCAGATGAAGAAGTAGAAATGTTCATAAATAACTAAATAACAACGGAAAGTACCCAGGTGACCTTCGGGTTTTATGCCCCGCTGAAAACCGCGGGGTATAAAACTCTTAGGATCTACTGCGAATCTCTGTAGTTCAAACTTGTTCATTTTGTTTCCTCCTTAAAAATCAAATAACTCTCTGTTTTCGAGCATAGCTTTTTGTCTGAGTTCTGAATCCTTGATAGCCATAATCTCGTCCTTGGTCATTGTCGCGCCACCAGTATTCTTCTTAGGTGGTGCGCCCTTAAGCTTGTCCTTTACCGCGTTTTCTACAGCTGCACTGAATGCCTTCTCAAAGCTTTCTACATTTGCCTTAGTAGACTCTGCCTCGTCCGATACAAGCATACTAAGAAGTTCATCTGGTACTGTGATTCCTTTATCGCTGAGCATCTTTCTAGCCTCTTTAGTTTGGCCAGACAGTGCTTCTCTGCGCTCAAATTCCTTGATTTTCTTCTCAAGCTGCTCTTTTTCGTACTTAGCTTTCTCTTCTGCGTTCATTTTCTCGAGCTTCTTAGCCTCGTCCACTTCCTTGTCCCTTTGAGCCTTCCACTTTGCGAATTTTTTTTCCAAAATCGCGTCCAGTTCTGCGTCTGTGTATTTCTTGTCATCTTCCGGCTTAGGTTCTTTTGGGTCCGGTTCTTTTGGGTCTTTTTTGGCAGGCTCTTTTGGATCCGGTTCTTTTGGTTCAGGGTCTGGGTCAGCGAATCGCTGTAGATCCATCTTCTTAGATTGATTCTGCTTAAGAATCCATAACTCATACATATTGCTCTTTCTCATTTTGTTTCCTCCCATGTGTTTAAAGATGCAATGCTTATCTATCCCATGTGCTTTTAGCGGCTTCCCTGCCTGGCCGAGCCTTCCGGCTAGATAATTCGGACGTATTCAGGGTAGCTATCTGCCACTCCGTTTGCGCCAATAAAAAAGGACCTAATCAGGAGTTTTGACTTCTCCGATAGATCCTTTTCGTATTCAATTTCGGTAAATCCTTCGTCTGTGTGACACGATATTTCATCATATGTCAATTCCTCTAGTGAAGCTACAAGAGTCTCTGTAAGGACAGATATTGCACTACAGACAATGTCACAACCTGTGGGAGCGTACCCAGCATGACCGTTGATTACTATTCGGTCATCATCTTTCAGTATCGTGATCATTATCGCCTACCTCCAGCACGATATCTAGTGAGGTGCTGTTTATTCTGTTCTTCAACTCTTCTAGCTGCTCGATGTCTTTTTTCAGTTCCTCAAGTCCTGGAACTGACGCCTTAATGACTACTTTTCCTACTCCTGCCATGTCTCCCTCCTATATTCCTGGAATAATATCCTTAGCTTCCTTTAGTGCTACCTGTACTTTCTTAAAGGCATTATTTTCATGCAAATAAGTAATACCTTTCACCGTGATTTCTGCATCAGTCAAATCCGAGAAAACATATCCGTCTTTTGTATTTGATGCAATAATCCCACTCACAAACCCGCATTCGATTAGGTTGCATAAAATGAACTCCCAATACTTTCTTGGGACGTCGTAGTATTCCCTCGTTAAACGGATTCTTTCAATATCGTCATCTTCTTTAAGGCAATCGTATAGATACTTTAATATTTTATATGTGATTACCTCATAATCGTTATATGCCATGTCTCTCTCCTATTTTCTGTAATAAAAGACTCGGGGCCCGAAAGACACCCGAGTTTGTTCCGTTGTTATTCTGTTGCTAATACCACATAATCAATCGTTCATTAGGTAAGTCATCTAGTGTCGCCATTTCTAACAATTTTATTTCAGCGTGTGTGACATGCCCCGTGCACCATTCATATTTTGGAGGAAGCTCACAATCTATTATTTTAGAATCTAGTAAATCTACTTCTAAAAATCCTTGCTCTTTACTGTCTTCCGGGATTATATTACATGCTATTCTACTGCCTTCTCTTTTTATGTTTACCAATCTTATCATAATATTTTTTAGCCTCCTTTCCATAATCATATTTCTCTGAAGTCAAATAATGCGCTTCTTCTTGGGTTTTCCCCTGCGACACTAACTCATGTTCCATTATCTCGTGTTTTAACAATATTAAATCGTGCGGTTCTGGGGATCCTAGCAGTAACCTTCGCCAAGACTCTCCCATCTTATAGTCAGGAACAAAATATTCCAGTTCTTCTCCCCCTAAATCATGCTTTTCCATGAAAATGTAGTTCTTTATTTCTTGGATTGTCTTTTCTGAATATCCTGTATTTTTTGCAATTCTTTCTACATCGGTATTCATAGATCTAACTAGCCCATAGTATCTTACAGCGTGCTCTTGCGCCTCTTTATCATCTGGATTATATGCACCACTTACTGCTCCTGATTTGATTATACCCTTTCCTATACTTTTTGCAAGCTTTTGCCACTCTTCCAAACTACCATCAAAGCTACCATCAGCCTTAGCATTAAGCCAATCTTCATAGGTCTTATCATCAATGTACGCAGCTGTACTGCATCTGCAGTTAGGGTGCATAGGTGGTGCGTTCTCACCAGATAGCATATCCTTCACCTTGAAGTGCTTGCCATCTAATGCCCTGCACACATCACACGCACTAGAGCCGAGTGCTAGGAACTCATACTCATCATATCCATTCCGTTCAAACGACTTCATCTGTGCGTCAATCTGTACTCTAGCTAACTCTGTTCTCATGAGCCTTTCTGCCTGGTACTTACTCGAACCGAACTTATCCTGGATAGCCCTTGCTAGTACTCTTGGGTGCTTGCCTGCAATTAGTCCTGTCTGTGTTTTATGCCCCGCTGAAAACCGCGGGGTATAAAACTGGAAGAGTGGAGTGCACTTGCAAAAAACGGTGGAAATGCTATAATTAATAATAAAATTTCGTCTCCTATTGAAAGCAGAAAGCACCCTACAGGAAATCCAGCAGGGGTTGAGATTCTTGGGGATTCTCTCAATAGCAGACAGAAAAAGATTCTTGATAAATTACCTCAGTACAATAGCCGTGAGACTTTTGATAAACGCAGCGTATCAATGAGAGATTTGGCAGCTTTAACTGCCTATGAGGGCGTTGAGTTTGCGATGTTTACAA
>JAAYFB010000047.1 GCA_012728465.1 Proteiniphilum sp.
ATTTACGGTTTAGACAAAAATAAGCTCGTACCTACTGACATTGGCATTGTAGTAAATGACTTTTTAGTAGAATATTTTCCAAAAGTAGTAGATTATCATTTTACTGCCGATGTGGAAAAAGAGTTTGACAAAGTAGCAACTGGCAATAAACAGTGGAATGATATTATTAAAGCCTTTTATGGTGAATTTCATCCAGTAGTCGAAGAAACTCTTGAGATGAGAATGGAACATAAAGCTGGCGAGAGAGTACTAGGTGAAGACCCAAAGACGGGGCGCCAAGTAGCTGTTAAGATTGGTAGATATGGACCGTTAGCACAAATAGGTGTTCCAGAAGAAGATGAAAAGCCTTTATTTGCAGCTCTTCAAAAAACACAATCAATAGAAACCATTACACTTGAAGAAGCTCTAAAGCTTTTTGATCTTCCACGTAACTTAGGACCTTTCCGAGATAAAAATATGACTGTGGCAATTGGTCGTTTTGGTCCATATATTCGTCATGACGGCAAGTTTGTATCTCTTCCTAAAGAGTACGACCCGATGGAAGTAACTAGTGAAGAAGCAATTGCAATCATCGAAGAGAAAGAACGCAAGGATAGAGAAAAGATTATTAAAACATTTGACGAAGAACCAGGACTTCAAGTGTTAAATGGTCGTTATGGTCCTTATATAGCTTTTGACAAAAAGAATTACAAGATTCCTAAAACTCAAGAGCCTTCGGAACTTACTCTCGAAATGTGTAAAGAGATTATTGAGAAAACGCCAAAGACCACTACAAAAGGAGCTAAAAAAACTACTGCAAAGAAAACCACTACTAAAAAGAGCACTACCACAACAAAGAAAAAGAGTGAGTAGAATGTAGTTATGTAGTTAACACATATAATGGATATTGAGCCTGATAGTTTTTATATAACTGTCAGGCTTTTTGTTTCTAAGTGATGGTGTGTCTTTGAGCCCACAAACTGGTATGAACTTCTAGATATTTAACACCACTCGCAATAAACATTCTCATTTATGTTGTGTTTATATCAACATGAAACATTTGCATAACATTCACAGCAGAGAAGAGCTAATCAAACAGCGATTAGCCGAAAATTTTAAACGTCGTACAGTATCATTTTATAGATACGTCATTATAGACAACCCACACGAATTGCGAAATCAACTTTACAAAGACTGGTTCACAATGGGGGTGATGGGCAGAGTATATATTGCCAAAGAGGGCATTAATGCACAAATATCAGTTCCGGAACATGAGGTAGATAATTTTATAAACTATCTCGATTCTACACCATACTTTGCAAAAATGCCTATGAAGTGGGCTGTAGAAGATAATAATCTATCATTCTTGAAGCTAAAGCTAAAAGTAAGGAAAAAGATAGTAGCCGATGGACTAGAAGATGGCGCATTTGATGTAACCAATGTGGGCAATCACTTATCGGCCGAAGAATTCAACAAGGCACTACTAGAAGATGGCACTATTGTGGTGGATATGCGTAACCATTACGAAAGCGAAATCGGACGCTTCAACAATGCAATTTGCCCAGATGTGGATACCTTCCGCGAGGAGGTAGAATATGTAACCGAAGCACTAAAGGATAAGAAAGATGCTAAAGTTTTACTATACTGCACTGGTGGTGTACGTTGCGAAAAAGCAAGTGCCTATTTGAAACATCAGGGCTTTAAGGATGTAAACCAACTATTTGGAGGTATTATAGAATATGCACGACAAATAGAAGAAAACAATTTAGAGTCGCAGTTTATTGGCAAAAACTTCGTGTTTGACGAACGCCTTGGTGAAAGAATTACTGATGACATTATTGCCCATTGTCACCAATGTGGAGAACCATGTGATGATCACACCAATTGTGCTAACAATGATTGTCACCTTCTATTTATTCAATGCGCCAAGTGTGCTGAAAAGTATGAAGGTTGTTGCTCCGATGAATGTAAAGAGATCAATCGTTTACCCAAAGAAGAGCGAATAAAGATTAGAGAGATTAAGCAAAAAGATTATGCACAAACTCAGATATTTAGAAGCAGACGAGGTAATTTACAATATTCGCCTTGCAATGCATAGTTAGTTATATATATTGAATTGAAAAAAGGGCATTGCGGAATAATTACCACAATGCCCTTCATTTATATATCTTTACTCGCAGGGTGACTGCTAGTTGCCCTGTGACAGATGCGAGGGGTGCAAAACCTATTTCAACTGAACAAAGGTTTAAAAGCCCGAACTCACGGAGCGTCTTATAGTCACTCCGCGAGTGAATTCCACTTACTCATTCGCCAACGGAATAAATACTGCACTTAAATCAGGATCCTCAGTAAACTCATCAAATGGGAACATAGGACGCATAATTTTGTTGTATTCCAATCTGTGTAAATCTTGATCTACTCCACCTGGAGTAAGAGCCATCAACCAATCGCCACGCATATTATATAAGTCAGGAACTAAATATCCAATTTTAACAATCAGAATATCTGTTTCGCGAGGATTTAAACCCAACTTCTCAAAGTCTTTTTCGTAATGATAAGCCATACGCTGCTCAGTAACAATGATAGAGGTGTTTCCTTTTTGAACCACAACTTCCGTTTTAGCATTGGGATGTCCTTCGTGTATAGCGGCAATAGTTCCACTAATTTTTACAGGTGGAGCCCATCTGTGGTCAATATCTGCCCCAACGGTACCCTCTATTTCTGCACCTACACCAAGCTCTTTTGCTTTAGCAACAAAGTCAGGGCCAGGAATAGAAGCATAAATGATCGACTTACCTGTACCATTTTTAATTGATGGAACTTTCATCAACTCTTGCAATGTCCACGACACATCTCCAGCTCCGCCAGCAGTTGGATTGTCGCCCATATCACTAATAATGAAAGGTTTCTTGTCACTTTCGTTAGCCTTTTTTAGTGCTTCATCAAGATAAACAGTTGGAGCTACAAAATCAAACTCTTCTCTCACACTCCAAAAATGCTCTGCAAGCTTTTCAGCAGCTTTTGCCACAGCATCCTTATCATCACCATAAGCCATCACCACTGCATGATTTCGTGCATAATCTGCCCAAGGATAAGACATCCAAATAGCTGCATCAATAACATCATTATTATTAATAACGCCTGGTATTAATTCATACAACCCTTTTCCTGGCTCAATTCGAGTGCTTGTTTTTTCGCCCGGAAGTAATATAGGTACAGGAATCCACGCTTTGTAAGCAGGTTTGCCTTTGCCACTTTCCAATCTATTAAGTAGATTAGTTACAGCTCTTTTTTTAGATTCAATAGCATCATCATGTGGTGCCAATCTGTAGCAAGTAATAAGGTCGGTATTTTTTGCTAAGCGATGTGATACACTTCCGTGCAAATCCATTGATGTTGAAATTAAGACATCCTTACCCACTACTTCACGAATTCTTTCTATGAAATCGCCCTCTGGATCATCAAGCTCTTGAACACTCATGGCTCCATGAATATCAAAAAACAAACCATCTAGAGGAAGAACCTCTTTAAGCCTGTCCAATGTTTGAGTTACTAGCGACTCATATGCCTCACGAGTTACAATACCCCCCGGCATAGCATGTCCACGAAGTGTTGGCAACCACTCTGCACGATCTATGACACCCGAATCAGGACTTAAGAATGGGTAATAGGTAAATACATCCTCTCCATATCTTGTTCTGAATGATTCCTCTGTTGATACAGCTGGAGAAAACGTACTCGACTCTATTGCTATCCCCGCAATAGCTACACGAGGCAGCTCTTTTTTTGTCTCACCACAACTTACAGCAATAGCAGCAATGAGTAGTGAGAGTAATGAAATTGATAAAAATTTTCTCATATTATTATATTTTTTGATGACACAAAAATACGAATAAAAAATGAATGAA
>JAAYFB010000307.1 GCA_012728465.1 Proteiniphilum sp.
ATGCTCGAGCTGCTGCTATAGCATTTCGTTCAATGCAAGGAATTTGTACCAATCCACATACAGGATCGCAAGTTAATCCTAAATGATGCTCCAAGCCCATCTCAGCAGCATACTCGATTTGTGCTGGACTACCACCAAACAGTTGGCTAGCTGCAGCTGCTGCCATAGAACAAGCAACCCCTACTTCACCTTGACAACCCACTTCGGCTCCTGATATCGAAGCATTTCGCTTCACTACATTACCAAATAGACCAGCCGTGGCCAATGCTCGCAATATGCGTATTTCCATAAAGTCTCGACTTTCGGATAAGTGATATAACACAGCTGGCAATACCCCACAAGCACCACAAGTGGGCGCAGTAACTATTTCGCCACCAGCAGCATTCTCTTCTGAGACTGCTAACGCATAAGAAAATACAAGTCCTCGTGATTTCAAGCTATCACGTTGTCCCTTAGCTTTAATGAAATAGGATGCTGCCTTACGTGGAAGATTTAATGGTCCTGGAAGCACACCCTCATTCTCTAAGCCTCTTATTACGGACGCCTTCATCACACTCCACACCTTGCGAAGATAATCCCATATTTCTGGACCTTCATACTTCTCTACATACTCCCAATATGTACGGCCATTTGCTTCACACCAATCCTGAATATCAGCAAGATTAGTATCTGGATATGGATCTTCTCTCATCTCCTCGCCAATGCTCTGTTCACTTAATCCATCACTCAATGCACCACCACCCACGCTATAAACTGTCCATGAATCCAGACATTTATCCTTGCTATCAAAAGCTTCCAGCTTCATTCCATTTGGGTGATAAGGTAGAAATGTTTTTGACATCCACTCAATACTTGTTTCGGCTACAGGAGATAACACTTCTAATATAGCTTGATCTGTAAGGTGTCCTTTGCCAGTTGCTGCTAAGCTTCCATATAGAGTAACAATAAACTTATTAGCATCTTTATTTTTATCTAAAAACATTTCTGCAGCTTTTTTAGGGCCCATCGTGTGGCTGCTTGATGGCCCATTACCAATACGGTATAGTTCTTTTAATGATTTCATATTTCGAATTACAATTTATCTACAATATTATTATCGATACTACAATGAGATATAATTCAGAGTATTTATTATATATGAAGGGGCAACTATATTGTTTACAAAAAACTATCAAGCCACCCCCACAACTATTTTGTATTAATCTAATAAGACTCTCTCAAGTGCCTAATAGATATTTCTGTTTTATCTTTAGCTTTTAACTCTGGAGATATTATTTCGATTACCTTCTTCTCACCAGGTAACAGTGTAAAGTAATTGTCGGAAAACTTAGCTCCTAGAGTTGGAATTTCGATAAATACATCTTTAGCCAACTTTTTGCTAGAAAGAGTTACGGTGTATTTACCATCAGTATATTTGATAGAGCTTTTAATATTCGTCTCGGGTAGATTAAGCTTGTTTGGCCAATGAAAGAAATAATCGCGAGTAGATATTACCTTACCTTTATTGTCAGAAAGCCAAGCATGAACAACTGTATTTTTCTTTTGCTCTTCTGTTACTAAATCATCTGCATTTAGCACTTTTACTACCTCGCTAGAATTAGCCTTCGCTGAAACCTTTTCACTAAACTTGTGTAGAACTTTGCCATTGAAATCTATAACCTGAATATTAAGAGTAAGGTTGTTAATATCATGTAGATAATCAGACATAGCATAATAACTAATCTTATTATCTCGAAACTCTACACCCAATGCTAAAGGTGCAAACACGTTTCGCATCTTATAGTGCTGAGCCTTCCAATTACCATAGTAATCGATGCTAGACCATGACACAACTGGCCAATCATCATTGATTTGCCAATAAAGAGCACCCATACAGTAAGGACGACCACGACGATTAGCCTCTACAGCCTCTTCCATACCATTTCCTTGCATTATTAATCCAACATACACGAAGTCTTCAAACGACTTTGGCTCATGATAATACATATCCATGTATTGCTTAATGATTGTGTTGCCAATAGGACTCTTTTGATGAATCTCCATTACCTCCGAATTAATGTCAAAATCTTCTTCGGTGGCAAATGTGCGAATTGTTTTCATTTCGGGAAACGATTGAAACCCAAATTCACTAGCAAAACGAGGCAATCTATCAGCCATAGCCTCAAAAGGCATACGTCCGTGCCATAAGCCCCAATCGTGAACATCACTTACACTAAATTTATCTACATTGCCCCAATTAGAATCAAATGGTGAACCATGTATATAATTACGCGTTCCATCAAATTCTGCAATTTTCGTTGGAAGTAAATCGCGGAACAACTTATCATAACCCTTTACCCACGATTGATATACTTCTGGAGATACATTCTTTTGCCAACCCCAAAACTTCAATCCTTCTTCCACTTCATTATTACCACACCAAAATGCTAACGATGCATGATTGCGAAGTCTTTTAATATTCCATTCAGCCTCTTCAGCCACATTATCCAAAAACTGATTATCAGTAGGATATACAGTACATCCAAATATGAAGTCTTGCCACACAAGAATGCCTCTTTCGTCAGCCTCTTTATAAAAATCCTCATTTTCATATATGCCCCCACCCCAAACTCTCACAAAATTAAAATGAGCAGCCTCCATATTATCAAACAAACGTTTATAATAATCAGCATCCTGCTGCGATGTCATTATTTCGCCTGGTATGTAGTTAGCACCTTTTGCAAATATAGGATGACCATTTACTTCAAAATAGAAAGAGCGACCATGTTCATCTAAATCTTGAACCAATCTAACTGAGCGAAGACCTGTGCGTTGCGATTTCTCAGCAACCACTTCATCGTTAGCA
>JAAYFB010000048.1 GCA_012728465.1 Proteiniphilum sp.
ATAAAATGATGCGCGAGGATTCATCCAGCTATCAAACACCGCCATTATGGCACCCCATAGCTGCTCCCATGCACTTTCGGGGAATTCTTTTCCTGTTTGTTTTTTAACGGCTGCTTTGAATTTTGTTACCAATTCTTTTAGGTCAGCTACAGTCAAGTCATTATCTAGTTCTACTCCCCTAGCCTCTTTCATCTCATCCATTATTTGCTCAAACGGATCAATGTCATCTTTGCCTTCTGGCTTCATGCCTAGGACAACATCACCATACATCTGAACAAACCTACGATAGGAATCCCATGCAAAACGCTCATTGCCCGACATCTTTGCGATGCCTTCAACAGCATTATCATTAAGACCAAGATTAAGAACAGTATCCATCATCCCTGGCATCGAAACTCTTGAGCCCGAACGAACAGACACCAAACATGGATTTTCTCTATCTCCAAATTTGGCCCCCATCAATTTCTCAATATTCTCAATTGCTTTCTCTACTTCGGGTTTGATTTTATCTACTACATAGTCTTTTCCTAGCTTATTATACTCTGTACAAACTTCTGTGGTTATTGTAAATCCAGGTGGTACTGGAACTCCAATTAAATTCATCTCAGCTAGATTAGCACCTTTGCCTCCCAACAGATTTCTCATATCTGCACGACCTTCGGCGGCACCGTTTCCAAAGGTATAAACTCTCTTTTTGCTCATGCTTTTTAAAATTAAAGTGATATAAATTAACAGTTAATTCGTATAAGGTTATCGAATATGCAAATGTAATAAAAATTCAATAACCAAAGCATAATAAGAGACAAATTGACCGTTAAAATTATAACTATTTTATAGATTGTCTAAATATGCATAATATATGGATAATAAGACATTTATTCTCCAACCACCCACTTTTTAAGCTAGGCAAATCAAAACTGAAAAGTTTTTCAGCCCTTTTTCCGTAGAGAAAGTAACTCTGAAAAGTTTTTTAGCCATACTTTCCGTAGAGAAAGTAGCTCTGAAAAGTTTTTCAGCCATACTTTCCGTAGAGAAAGTAACTCTAAAAAGTTTTTCAGCCCATTTTCCGTAGAGAAAGTAGCTCTGAAAAGTTTTTCAGGCTACTTTCCGTACGTCTTGGATCCCTAAAAAACTTTTCAGACATATTTTCCGTGAAGAAACGGTGATGAAAAACTTTTCAGAACATACATTCTGTAAGTATAGTATGATTCAAAAAATAAAAATAGATTGGGGGCATTAGTATTGGATCCGACAAAAATAATTTAATCTATCATTCCATCGAAACTCAATCAGCAATAAAATACACAAAGGGAAAGATACTAAAATATCTCCCCCTTTATATCAAACGGCTGTCAACAATTAGTTTGCAGATGACATACTGCTACATGCCAGTAACCTTAGCCACTCGCTACTTAATATTATCCCTCACATCAGTCAAAAAGTTATTCATAGCCACACTATCTTTGTTCTCTATGATAGCCAAAAGCTCTTTAAGCTTCTCTCTAATTTTAACCAATTGCTCGGGAGTATAAGGATTAAATAGAATTTCGGATAATAAAAAATCATCTTCCGAAAGCAACCCTTGCGCTATGCTCATGTGGCGTTTAAATGTTGTACCTGGTGCATCCTGATGCTTCATCACTGCAGCAAACACTAATGTGGATGCAAAAGGGATAGACAGTGAGTAGGCAATCGTTTCATCATGCTCGCGAAATGAATACTCAAATACATTCAACTTAAGCCTATGGTACAAGTCTCTGAAAAAGACTTTGCCTAAATGCGACGACTCTGAAATTATGATGGCACTTTGAGTGCTTAAGTCATTAAGACTTGCAAATGTGGGCCCAAACATAGGGTGCGTAGAAACATAGGGTCGTGTACGCTCTTTGTAAAACTCTTCCAAACCTGTTTTAACTGAAGCTATATCACTCAAAATACATGTTTCGGGCAAATAAGGCAATACTTTATGAAATGCCTCAATTGTATATTTAAGAGTAACAGCATTTATAACCAATTCAGGAGCAAAAGCCTCAACCTCAGCTGGGTCTGACATCCTCTGCGTGTTGTACGTAAACCTTAATCGCTGAGGATCTGTTTCTAAAACTGCTACTTCATGATCGAAGCTTAAAACATCGGCAAAAAACGAACCCATCTTGCCTGCCCCTAATATAAGTATCCTCATTTTCGTATCGTTATTCATCTATTTTTTAGAATTTTCCATCACTTCAAATTGCTGACGAACAGACTCAGTGTGTATAGCCTCGAGCACCTTCAATGCAAATTCATCAGACATATCCATAGCCTCAGCTTGCTCTGCACGATCCTTCAAAATGTGCGAATAACGCCCTGTTTGCAAAATAGGCATACCATGCTCTAGCTTATATTGCCCTATTTCGCGAGACACCCTCATCCTCTTTGACAATAGTTGCAATAGCTCATTATCAAGCTCATCTATTTGTTCGCGCAAATCAGACAAATCCTCTGTTGTTTGAGTTGTGTCACGAATAACAATGTTCTCTATTAATTCACCTAGAGTATCAGGCGTTATTTGCTGATCTTTATCACTCCATGCCACATCAGGATTGCAGTGCGACTCAATAATAAGACCATAGAAGTTAAGATCCATAGCTCGTTGGCTGAGTGTTGTAATCATTTCACGCTTTCCGCCAATGTGGCTCGGATCACATATAATTGGAAGATCTGGATATCTACGCTTCAACTCTATTGGTATATGCCAATGAGGTATATTTCTATAAACAGTTTTATCGCTAGTGCTAAAACCACGATGAATCACACCTAGTTTTTTTATACCAGCATTATATAAACGCTCAATTGCTCCAACCCAAAGCTCTAGGTCAGGATTGACAGGGTTTTTAATTAACACAGGAATATCTACACCAACTAGTGCGTCAGCAATTTCTTGCACCGCAAAAGGATTAGCTGCAGTTCGAGCACCAATCCACAACATGTCGATTCCATGCTTCAATGCTTCGTATGTATGTCTTTCGGTAGCAACTTCTGTAGCAACATACATTCCTGTCTCTTTCTTCACTCTTTGCAACCACTGTAAAGCGGGAACACCTGTACCCTCAAAACCACCTGGCTTTGTGCGTGGCTTCCACACACCCGCTCTAAATATTTTCACACCCTGCTTTGCTAATTGATGAGCTGTCTCCATCACTTGTTCTTCAGTCTCTGCACTACAAGGTCCCGATATCATCAATGGACGCTTATCATCTATTCCTGGTAATAATATTGATTGAAAATTCATAATTATATCTGTTTATTAT
>JAAYFB010000308.1 GCA_012728465.1 Proteiniphilum sp.
CATACATATTATCCACCATTTCTTTATCGAAACGAAAATAGAGAATATTTGCAAAACAAACTACTTCCTCCACACACGATGCTCGACAAAGGTGCAGACCCAATGCTTTACTCAAGTTACGATAAATACACACAAGAGGATTTTGCACCAGATTTGATGCTTAACGAAATCCTTTCTTTTGTGAATGATAATAAAGAAAATCCTTTTTTATTAATGTGGACCACTCCTGTTCCTCACGTTCCATTGCAAGCACCTCAAAAGTGGATAGACTATTACTTAGAAAAATTTGGTGACGAAAAACCGTATCTAGGTGAATCTGGATATTTCCCTACAAGATACCCTCACGCAACTTACGCTGCAATGATTAGCTACCTAGATGAACAGGTTGGTGAACTCATATCACATTTGAAAGAGCTCGGTATTTACGACAATACTCTTATTATTTTTACAAGCGATAATGGTCCATCGTTTAATGGAGGTGCAGACTCTCCATGGTTTGACAGTGCCAATCCTTTTAAAAGTGAATATGGGTGGGGTAAGACTTCTTTAAGAGAAGGGGGAATTAGAGTACCTATGATTGCTACATGGCATGGGAAAATAAAAGCTAAATCAACTTCAAATCACATTTCTGCATTTTGGGACGTAATGCCCACACTTGCCGAAATTGCTAAAATTAAGCATGTAGAGTCTGATGGAATTAGCTTCTTACCTACTTTATTAAACAAAAAACAAAAAGAGCATAAGTATCTATACTGGGAGTATCCCGAAAATGATGGTTCAAAAGCCATCAGGATGGGAAAATGGAAAGGACTTATTAAAAACATCAAGAAGGGAAATAGCACGATGGAGTTGTATAACTTAGAGTTGGATCCTAGGGAACAAATTGATTTATCAAAAGATAATCCTCGTATTGTAAAAGAGTTGTATAAAAAAATGAATGAAGCACACACCGAACCAGATATTGAAAGATTTAAGATGTAATAGTTTGTAGCAGTTGATGTACAACTGACTACTTAAATTATAATTGAATAATATTATTGCTATTCTTATACTAGCATATTTGTCACACATCTATATTGTTGCTAACTTTACAATTAGATATAATACGAACCAAATACATTTCATAATGAAAAATAGACTAATTTCTGCAAGTGTGGCACTTGCAGGTGCACTAACACTATCTGCACAACAAAAACCAAATGTTGTGTTTATTATTGCCGATGACCTTGGCTATGGTGATTTGAGTTGTTTTGGGCAAGAAAAGTTCTCTACTCCTAATATAGACAAATTAGCACTTAGTGGAACACGCTTCACTAGCACATATTCAGGAACTACTGTAAGTGCTCCATCTAGAGCAAGCCTTATGACAGGACTGCATACAGGGCATACACCAATAAGAGGAAACAGAGAGATGCAGCCCGAAGGACAATTTCCATTGCCAAAAGATACATACTCTTTATTTACTCTATTCAAAAATGCAGGTTACACTACAGGTGCATTTGGCAAGTGGGGATTAGGGCAACCAGGATCAGAAGGCGATCCTAATAATCAAGGCGTAGATGATTTTTTTGGATATAACTGTCAGCTTTTGGCTCATAACTACTACCCTAGCCATCTTTGGCATAATCAAACAAAAATTGAGTTTCCCGATAACGACAATGGTGCTTTCGGGACATATTCGCAAGATTTGATTCAAGAATATACTATAAACTTCATTCGTGAAAATGGAGATAAACCATTTTTTCTATTTGTCCCAACGGTTGTTCCTCATGCAGAGCTTATAGTTCCTGAAGATTCAATAATACAACACTTTAGAGGAAAATATCCAGAAACTCCACACAAAGGAACAGACTCGGGTCCTGCATTCCGCAAAGGAGGATATATGTCGCAAGAATACCCAAATGCAATGTATGCAGCGATGGTAACACGTTTGGACAATTACGTAGGCGAAATAATTGCAGAGTTAAAATCTCAAGGAGTTTATGATAATACATTAATTGT
The DNA here is from genome assembly GCA_012728465.1 of Proteiniphilum sp. Lineage (GTDB taxonomy): Bacteria > Bacteroidota > Bacteroidia > Bacteroidales > Dysgonomonadaceae > Petrimonas. The sequence goes on from JAAYFB010000308.1 coordinate 2,002, forward strand.
ATTCACTAGCGATAACGGACCTCATCAAGAAGGAGGTAATAAGCCTGACTTTTTTAATAGCAATGGGATTTTTAGAGGATATAAACGTGACCTGTATGATGGGGGGATAAAAGTTCCTACTATAGTTTCATGGAAAGATAATGTTCCATCAGGTGAGAAAAACGATTTTACTTATGCATTTTGGGATTACCTGCCTACTTTTGCTGAACTACTTGAAACAAATATTGAGCACAATATTGATGGCATTAGTGTACTTCCAACCTTACTAGGAAAAGAAGGGCAAAAGGAACATGACTATTTCTATTTCGAGTTTCAAGAAATGGGCGGACGACAAGCTGTTGTAAAAGATAACTGGAAGTTATTACATCAAAATATTAGAACAGATAACCCTACATTTGAGTTGTATAACTTAGCATCCGACCCTTCGGAAAATAATAATGTAATTGAGCTTTATCCTGAAAAATATAAGGAGCTAAAGGATATTATGATAGAGGCTAGAACGGAAGATAAAAATTGGAAACTATTTAAACAGTAAGTATAAATGAGAAACATTATACCCTTAATAGGAACAGCAATAGCTGCAACAGGTGCTTTTGCACAGCAAGCAGAAAAACCAAACGTAGTACTAATATATGCTGATGACATTGGTTTTGGTGATTTTTCGTGTTATGGAGCCACAAGAATTTCCACTCCAAATGTGGACGCACTGGCCAACAATGGCATGCGATTTACAAATGCTCACTCAGCTGCAGCTACAAGTACCCCTTCACGATATGGTCTATTCACGGGTGAGTATCCTTGGAGGAGAAAAGGAACAGGAGTGGCTGCTGGAAATGCTTCTCTACTGATTAATCCAGAAAGATATACATTGCCTAGAATGATGCAAGAGTCAGGATATGTAACAGGTGCTGTTGGCAAATGGCATTTAGGATTAGGTTCGGTCACGGCTGAACAAAATTGGAACGATCACGTTTCTCCTGGTCCTTATGAGATAGGTTTTGACTACTCATACATAATTGCAGCCACAGCAGACAGAACTCCATGTGTGTTTATGGAAAATCAAAGAATAGTTGGTCTCGATCCTAATGATCCAGTTGAAGTGAGTTACATCAAAAACTTTGAAGGTGAACCAACTGGAAAAGACAATCCTGAACTTCTAACCAAACTTAAACCCAGCCTCAATCATGGACATAATCAAAGTATTGTAAATGGTATTTCAAGAATAGGCTACATGAAAGGTGGAAAAGA
>JAAYFB010000309.1 GCA_012728465.1 Proteiniphilum sp.
CGAAAAGCTACAATCAGCAGCACAACCAGGTGATGTTAGATTTGTTGATTTGAATGGAGATGGCGTAATAAATGATGATGACAAAACTAAAATAGGAAAAGGAGCTCCCGATTGGACATATGGTATTACTTTAGGTGCAGATTGGAAAGGTATCGATATAAATATGTTCTTCCAAGGAACAATTGGAAATGATATTTTTGACTTTGCACAACGTGGAGACATACCTGCAGCAAATAGACCAGCATGGGTACTTGATAGATGGCATGGTGAAGGTACATCTAATCGTATTCCTCGTATGACCTCTGCAAACCCAAATAGTAACTGGAGATCTTCAGATTTATTTATTAAAGATGGCTCGTATATGCGTCTTAAGTCTGCTCAGTTAGGCTATACACTACCAGCGAGACTAACTAATAAGATATCAGTGCAACGATTAAGAGTTTACATTTCGGCAGACAATTTGCTTACATTCACTAAGTATGATGGTTTCGATCCTGAAATTGCATCAGGTGGATACACCACAATTGGTATTGATAGAGGTATTTACCCACAAGCACGCACTATTTCGTTGGGTGCTAATATTACATTCTAAAAACAGGAAAATATTATGAGAAAATATATAAAACTACTAATTATAATAGTAATGATAGCAGGCTTGCACTCATGTAGCGATGATTTTATTACAAACTCATCAACAAACAAGCAGGCAGCAGGCGAACCAGCTACCGAAGGCGCAATATTGTCAAACTTAGCATCTGTTTATCAGATTTTACTTTTTGACAGCTACGCTAATAATAATTACAATAGTATAGTACTGACTTCTGACCTGCGCTCAGATGACATCTTTAAAGGTGGCGGTGATGCAGGTGACCAAAGACAGCTTTATCTTCTATCACTGTTTACAACGACTCCTCAAGAAAACATATCTGGACTTTGGAGTATCTATTTCTCTGGAATAGCTAGAGCAAACAATGCTATAGATGCTTGCGAAAATGCAGTAGGATTCGACACTGCAGAGGATCAAAAAAGACTTGAGCAATATAAAGCAGAGGCTCACTTCTTACGTGCTTTCTATACTCACTGGCTTTGGAAGTTTTGGGGAAATATTCCATATTTTGAAACATTACTTACCGAACCTCCTTATATGGCACGTCAGTATTCTAGTGATGAAATATATGCAGAGATAATGGAAGACCTAGACTTTGCTACTGGCAAAAATGAGGATGGAACTGATAGGCTACCAATGAGTGTAACAACTAACAACCTCGGAAGAGCAAACAAAGCAGCAGCAATCATGCTAAAAGCAAGAGTCGTACTTTATCAAAAGGATAGTAGCAAATACGCTGCAGTAACTTCCGACTTAGCTGAAATAATAAATAGTGGAAAATACGAACTATTCCCTGATTTTGCAGACATATGGATTGATGAAAATGAATTTAATAAGGAGTCTATTTTTGAAGCTAACCATCTTCCCGAAGGTAAAACTTGGGCAAGCGGATGGCAAGGATATGGTACTAACCTTCCAGCGTTTATCTCACCTAATGATTTGAAAGGTGGAAGTGAAACAGGCGACTTCAAAGGTGGCTGGGGTTTTGCTCCAGTTCGTGCTACTACATGGGAAATTTATGAAGTAGGAGACACTAGACGAGAAGGCTCAATAAATCAATGGAGTCCCGACTCATATGTAAAACGATTCCAAGATACAGGATTTTTCCTAGGCAAGTATGCTGCTCGAGTTGGATATAACCCTCAGGGAGATACGGACTTGAACTATGCTAATAATCTTAGAATATTCCGTTATTCTGAAACATTACTAACGTATGCAGAAATGATTATCTTGCATGGTCAAAGCCCCGTTAATGGAATTACCGCACAACAGTGTATGGATGAAGTTAGAGAAAGAGCTTTTGGTGAAGAAGCCTCAATACCTGCAACAAGCGAAAATATCAAATTGGAGCGTCGTCGTGAGTTTGTTGGTGAAGGAATGCGCTTTTGGGATATAGTTCGTTGGGGTGATACTGACATTCTTACTGAAAATCTTGTTGAATATAATAGTACTCGTACTTGGAGTGACAACAAGAAACTTCTACCTATTCCTCAATCAGAAATAGACAGAACAGCAGGAACGGAGTTTGCACTTGAACAAAACCCAGGATACAATTAATAAAATGATTTGTATAAGTTGCAAACTATTGTACATATCTGTTTTATGAAACATTAAAATAAAACCAAATGAATAAGATATATATAAAACAATTTTGGCTACTACTATTACTAGTACTAATAGCCTCATGTAGCCCACAAGAGCTAGACAAATACTCGATGAACGAAGTAGCTGCTTTAACGGATGAACAAGTTACTTTTACGTACAAGAGTTCTCCCTCTAGCGACAATATGATTACTTTCACCAACACAACAGAGTTGCCTAGCAATGGAGTTTTTACCATTAGGTGGGACTTAGGAAATGGTGCATCGGGTAACAAGCAAACTGCAACTGGATTATATCCTTTTGCAGGAGAATATACAGTTACTCTTTCTATTCACTCTGCCGATGGCTTTATTGCTAGAAAAAGCGTGGTAATGAAATTTGAAAATGATGATTATACACTGGTAGATACACCTGTTTACAAGAACCTAACTGGTGGAGCAGACAACACTAAAGGCAAAACATGGGTATTTGATCAGCACAACAATTTCGCAAAAGAAGTTGCAGCAGCTGGATTTAAAGACATTAAAGGACATATGGGGTTAGGCCCTAGAGGATCAAGAGGACAAGAGTGGTGGGGTGCAGCTCCAAACGATAAAATTAGTTGGGAGATGTACTCAAGCAAATTTACTTTTACTCAAGACGGAGTAAAACTAAAAATTGAAAAAAATGGAAATACAGGATATGGCAGAGCTGCTTCTGCTGCTAGTATAGGAGGATATAAAGTAACCTCAACTGTTGGCGAGGATGTACATTTCGATTATAGTGGTGGCGACTATACTTTCTCTATCGATGAGTCAGGAGATTACCCATTACTGACTGTATCTGGCAATGGATTTATGGGATACTATTGCGGAAGTCAGGTATATGAGATTTTATATCAAACGGACAAAGTGATGGCATTACGTGTTGACAACGTAACTGAAGGGCAAGATTGGGTATTTGTTTACTGTATTGAAGAGTTAAACAAAGAACCAGAACTTCCACCTAAGGAACTTAAAGCTATTCCACTTTCGGATGATTTTGAAGTAGAAGAAAAGTTCTTAGACCTAGTAAAAGAAGATATGGGTGATGTAAGTAGAGTAGTTGACAATCCTGTAATGCTCCCAATAAATACTTCTGACAAGGTATATAGATATTGGAAATCAGATAAATTCTACAGCAACTTATCTTTTACTGCTTCTGACTACAAATTTGATCTTAGCAAACAAAACATCATTACATTAAAGGTATATATTCCGTCATATAATGACTATGTAACCGAAAATGCTTCTGAAGCTTGGATAACTGAGAAAAAGCTACGCAGACAATTAGCAATAAAACTGCAAGATAGCGAACATGGAAGTCCATGGGAAACTCAAGTGGAAATTGTGAAAGGTGATTTGGAAACAGATAAATGGATAGAACTGAAATTTGATTTTAGTAGCGCAGCTAATCGAGAGGACTTAGATCGAATAGTGATTCAGTTTGGTGGAGAAGGACATGGTGGTAGTGGTTTCTTCTTCTTCGATGATTTCAAGTTTAGCGAATAGTAATAAAAAAACCTTATGGCTGCCACTAAAACAAGTGGCAGCCATATTTTTAATCAACCAATCAGAATGAATAAAATGAACTTACTACTGTTCCTATTGCTACTTATTGCTGTTTCGTGTAGTGATAATAACACAAACCCCATAATATCCAAGCCAAAAGTAGAAGTAAAATGGGATGTATCTCCTAAAGATATTTCATTTCCATCATCTGGTGGTGCTAACAGCATAATTGTAGATGCCAATGGAGAGTGGAAAGCGGAATCCAAACAATCCTGGTGTAAAATAACTCACAGCATAGGATATAATGGTCAAACTAAGTTAGAAATAAATACTGAGAGCAATCACTTAACAGTGGCACGAATAGCCGAAATAGTGTTTACATCTGGCGAATATAGTCATATTTATAAAGTAACTCAACAAGCTAGTGTGATTGGTGATTATGTGCCCAGTGGATACACAAAAGTGTGGGAGGATGAATTTAACACAAATAGGCAAAGTGATAATAAGCCTGCACTACCCGACACAAAAAAATGGTGGTATGAAGTGGAAGAACCAGGTTGGGTAAACAATGAATTACAAAAATATGTAGCAGGTGTGTTCGACAGCGACACTGTTTCATCAATATATGATGGCACTTTAAAAATAATAGCCAAGAAACATAACAACCACATTATCTCAGCTAGAATGAATACAAGTGAGAGCTGGACATATGGGTATTTTGAAGCTCGACTAAAACTACCTGGTGGTAAAGGCACATGGCCTGCATTTTGGATGATGCCGAAAGATTTTAAAAATTGGCCTGATGATGGAGAAATAGATATTATGGAATATGTAGGGTATAGACCTAGTATTGTGCAATCATCAATTCATACAAAAGCCTACAATCATGTGGCAAGAACCGAGAAAACAGCTACAAAAGAGATAAAAGGTGTAGAAACAACATTCCACATTTATGCTTTAGAATGGACCACGGACTATATTAAAGGCTTTGTTGATGGTGAGGAATACTTCCGATTTGACAATGACAAAAAAGGCAACAAAGACACTTGGCCTTTCGACAAGCCATTTTATTTGAAACTAAATTTAGCGTGGGGTGGAGATTGGGGTGGCTCGCAAGGAATAGACGAAAGCAAGCTACCAGCCACATATGAGATTGATTATGTAAGAGTTTATCAAAAAAAATAGAATATATGAATACTTTAAAAAGATTATTATTTGCTTCACTGCTTATTTTCATAGCAACATCATGCAACACAGAAGCACCTAAAAGCAAAAACTATGATGCAAAACTGGAGCAACGCATAGATAGTGTAATGGCGAAAATGACATTGGAAGAGAAAGTTGGCCAAATGGCACAATACACACTAGATGTCATTGGAAAAGGCGGCAATTTATATTATAGTGATGAGCCGTTTGAAATAGATTTATCTATGCTCGACTCAGTGATAGGGAAATACAAAGTAGGTTCAATATTAAATGTTAGTAATAATAGAGCTAGAACTACAGAGGTATGGGAGCAAACCCTACGCACAATACAAGAGAGAGCACTTAAGGAGACTGGAATACCTGTATTATATGGTATCGACTCAAACCATGGCACAACCTACACAGCAGGTGGAACTCTTTTTCCACAAGCAATAGGGATGGCTGCAACTTTTAATACCGATTTGATGGAAGAGGGTGCACGCATATCAGCTTACGAAACCAAGGCTAGCAATATTCCATGGACATTCAATCCCACAATGGATTTGGGCCGAGATGCTAGATGGTCGAGACAATGGGAAAGCTTTGGAGAAGATGCTTATCTAAATGCAAGAATGGGTGTAGCCTCTGTTAAGGGACTACAGGGTGACAACTCTAACAGCATAGGCTTTAACCATATTGCAGCATGTGTAAAGCACTATATGGGTTACGGAGTGCCAGTATCTGGAAAAGACAGAACACCAGCAGTAATATCAGAAACAGATTTGAGAGAGAAGTACTTCGAACCATTCCGTGCTACAATAATGGAAACAAATGCACTTTCGCTGATGGTTAATTCAGGCATTATAAATGGAGTATCTACTCATGCTGACTATCGATTACTAACAGAATGGATAAAAGAAGAATTAAATTTTGAAGGAGTTATCATAACCGATTGGGCAGACATTCAAAACTTACTATCAAGAGACCGAATTGCAGTTGACTACAAAGAAGCTGTAAAGCGAAGCATCAATGCAGGAATTGATTTAGTAATGGAACCCTACAATTTAAGTTTCTGTAACGCCCTTATTGAATTAGTAAATGAAGGAGAAGTATCACAAGCCAGAATAGATGACGCTGTGAGAAGAGTATTGCGACTAAAATTTAGATTAGGTTTATTTGAACGTCCTTTCTGGTCTCGCAATGACTATCCAGACTTTGGCAGTGCAGCCCACGAAAGTGCAGCAAAAGAAGCTGCAAGCGAGTCAATAACCCTTTTAAAAAATGAAGACAATATACTTCCTATCAAATTGGGGTCGAAAATATTAGTCACAGGTCCAAATGCCAACTCAATGAGAACCCTTAATGGTGGATGGTCATACTCATGGCAAGGAGAAAAAACAGAAGAGTTTGCAGAAGGGTACAACACATTATTAGAATCAATTCAAAACAAGTTTGGAGCGTCAAACGTAAGGTACGAACCAGGAGTAACATACAATATGGCAGGAGCCTATTATGAGGAAAACGCCCCCGAAATTAATCGTGCTGTTGTCGCAGCTTCGGGTGTTGATTACATCATACTATGTTTAGGAGAAAACAGTTATTGCGAAACCCCGGGAAACTTGGATGAACTAACTTTGTCGGACAATCAAACAAATTTAGCACTAGAGCTACAAAAAACAGGAAAGCCTGTAATCTTAGTTCTAAATGAAGGACGCCCACGCTTAATTAGAAAAATTGAGCCAAACTCAAAAGCTATTTTGCAAACTTATCTTCCTGGCAATTTTGGAGGTGAGGCATTAGCAGACATTTTGAGCGGCGACATAAATCCTAGCGGCAAACTACCATATACTTACCCAAAATTTGAACAAGGCTTAATTACTTACGACCACAAACCAAGTGAAAATATTGATGGAAAAATGGAAGGTGCATATGACTATGGTGCACAAACATCAATTCAATACCCCTTTGGTTATGGATTAAGTTACACATCATTTGAATACTCGGACTTAACAACCGATATAGATAAGTTTTCATCGGGTGATATTATTACAGTGAAAGTTAAAATCAAGAACACTGGTGATGTAACTGGAAAAGAATCTGTATTATTGTTCAGTAGTGATTTAGTAGCATCTTTATCACCAGACGTAAGACGATTAAGAGCATTTGACAAAATAGATCTCGAACCAAATGAAGTGAAAGAGGTAGAATTTAAACTGGCAGCCGACGACCTAGCATTTGTAAATGAAAAGGGTAAATGGACACTCGAAAAGGGTGACTTTTTATTGCAAATTGGAGATCAAACTGCGATGGTGACATGCAATGAAACGAAGATTTGGAATACTCCAAACAGATAACAATAAATACTCAACACTAAATAAAATATTTTTCAAGCATGATGAGAAGGTATTCTATATCAAAAACAGTTCTGTTGATTTTGCTAACATATACACTTGGCGCCTGCAATTCCATAAAAAAGGCTGACGAAGCATTAATCATGGTAACTACCAACACTCGATCACAAGAGTTCGAAAAGCACTATGTGCCAATGAGCAA
>JAAYFB010000049.1 GCA_012728465.1 Proteiniphilum sp.
CTATTGACTTTGCACTTCGTGACACTCAAACTCAGTTTTATGCGCATGACATGGAGCAAACAAAAAGTGAAATAAACATTGATGATGGCTTTAATCTAAAGAAACTTAGAGTTCAGAACGCAGGTGATGATAGTCCTTTGCGATATATCTCGTCAACGTATGATATTAATGATCAAATAATTCGTGACAGTTATTTTGGCAATGGTCGTAAGATTATATCTTTCGCCAATATTTTAAAGCATGACACTTTTCCTCTAGCCAGTACGTTGGACAAAGTGTTGAAAGTGGGGCATCAAGGAATGGGGCGTCCCGTTGAAATAGAATTTGCGGTAGATATTGAGAGTCAAAATAAGGCACAATTTAATATATTGCAAATAAGACCAATCGTAGTAGATAGTCGGGAGGTATTTAGCGAGGATATTGAAAATGTGGACAGAGAAAAAGCAATTCTTCACTCATTCAAGGCACTTGGTAATGGAGTGTATAATGATGTGAAAGATATTATTTATGTGAAAACGAATAGTTTTTCAGCCAAAAATAACCCAACTATTGCTTATGATATTGAGAAGCTGAATAAAAAGTTTATTGACTCAGACTCAAATTATATTCTTGTGGGACCTGGTAGATGGGGGTCATCTGATCAGTGGTTGGGTGTTCCTGTAAAATGGGCTCATATATGTCAAGCTCGAGTGATTGTGGAACTTGCTTTGGCAAATTATCAAATAGAACCAAGTCAGGGAACTCATTTCTTTCAAAATCTAACTTCATTTGGTGTGGGCTACTTCACTGTAAACCCATTTTATGACAATAGAGAGCTATTTGATGAGTCTTTTCTAAATGCAATGCCCGCAGTTTTCGAAACTGAGTTTATTCGTCACGTTAGATTCCAAAATCCTTTATCAATTAAGATAAATGGTAGGAAAAGAGTGGGGGTGGTTATTAAGCCTAATGTAATATCTTAGGTATGTCTCTTAACTTGGCTAACTTACTTTGCAAAAAGAATATTAATTGAGGTAATCAAATCAGTCTTATTGGCATTTTCTCTAAGAATAATCAACACTGTGTCGTTGCCAGCGATTGTGCCCATGACTCCAGGAATATTGTTTATCTCGATATCTTGCGCGATACCCTCTGCATATCCTGCTGGAGTTTTTATTACTGCTAGTTGTCCCGAGAATTCAATATTTAATATGCCATGGCGCACAAAAGATGATGTCATTCCATATCGAGTAGAGCTAGGCTGTGGCAGGGTTACTCCTGGCAGCCTATAGAAGTATTCGCCTGAAGAGACGGGAGTTTTTGCAATCTTCATCTCTCGCAAGTCTCTTGATAAAGTTGCTTGAGTTAACTCAAATCCAAGCTCTTCCAAGTGTTTTAGTATTTGTTCTTGGCCCTCAATATCATTTTTTGAGACAATATCTTTTATGGCCTCATGGCGTATCTCTTTACTCGATTTCTTCACGATTATTTTCCTCCTCCGCCAAAGGTGAATGAAACAGGAATGGCAGCAGGTACTTTAATGAGTGAGTTACCTACCATAACTTTTGGCCATAACTTCACTGTCACTTTAGTTTCGTTTGAAGATAAACCTAAGAATCCTCCCATTTCTTTGGCTACACGATCGCGTGAGTATCTATTCATAAGATTTTTCAAATCTACACCTATGGTGATTGGTAGCACACTAGTTTGTCCAGCTTCTACACGAAGAGGGATATCTACTTTTCCTGTAGTAAAGTCCATTCCGTTAATCTCAATTGCATAGTCTAAAGCACTTAGGAGGGCTGTGGCTTGATTGGGGTTTTTTACATCCAAATTAAGTGTCATGCTTAATGGTATAGTTTGCATGGTGCCTCCCATAAGTATGCTGGATAGAGCTGCGAAATTGGACATGGATATCGACTTGCCATCGGCAAGGTTCATGCCAGCTAGTTGTATATTATTTATTGTATTGTATTTGTATTCGCATTGGGTTAGTTGATATGCGCCTCCGATTTGATTTAGTATATCGCAGCTCGTAAGCGCAAAAACTAAAAATAACGCTAATATTGTTTTTTTCATTTCTATTCTTGTTTGAGTTTGTTTCATTGTGTAAACTGATTCTTATTTTATGGTCACCATTGTTGCACCAAAGCCATACTCCTGAAAAGAAGCATCTTGGATATAAACTTTTTTATATTTGTTTTTAAGCTCTTTTGTTATTGCGCTTTTTAGCACACCATCACCTTTTCCATGAATAAAGACAATTTTAAATCCTTTTCGTTTAATATTGTCTTGCATCACTTCATTAAATTTGTTCATTTGATATTCCAAAATGTCAGCGTTGCTCATTCCGGCAGTGCTATCAAGCAGTTGCTCAATGTGCAAATCTATTTCAAGAACGGGGTCTTTCTCTTTTTTTGATATTGCTTGCACTCTAGGGCGTCTTTGAGGCGTGCTTTTTTCTTGAATAGCTTTCTGAATATCAGCTTGCGAAATTAAAAGCTCACGCTCTGGTATGTCGTTGCGAGTAATATAATATATTAGCGCGTTATCATCAAAGTAATCGTTTTCTATAAATGTGTGTAGCTTGTAGAATTTTACTGTATCAATTCTAAACTCAACTGAAACAGGATTTTTAAATCTGTAGGGCTTGTTGTGTTTAAACGCCATTATTTGAACACACACTTGCTCAATTTCATTTAGAGTGCTTTTGTCAAACTCTTCAATGAAAATTTGCATGTTGGGCTCCACAATGCCATTATATCTGCTTACCCATGAGTTGTTTTCTCGGCTCATGTAGTTGATGAACAAATAGTAGTTGCTATCATTTATGAAGAAACATTCAAATTTTGTTTGCGACAAGCTTTTCACGTCTGTAGGCAAAAAAGCGATACATGTTGTAATCTTTTCTCCTTCGGGCGTTTCAGTAATCTGTGTGTGTGTATCTATATTTGATTCTGGCTTGTCTTCTTTTTTGCTTTTGTCAGCTGCTTGCTTTTCTGAAATGAGGTCGGTAGCTTGCGACAGCTTCTTGCTATCCGAGGGCTCAATAACCACGCATTCTGATATTAGAACAGGAACATCAAAGTTGTGCTCATCCTCCACTATCACAATGTGTTTATTTTGAAATCCCTTCACTATGCCACCGCCAATGCTGTTTAAAAATCTGACTTTATCGCCCACTTCTAGCTTTTTCATTTTCTTAAATGTCTATCTGTTATAATATTCTTTGATGTAACTACAAAGTTGATTAATTTTGTCGAATAAACGCACTTGTGTGCAGTCAAAAAAAGACTAATAATTATAAAAATGGAAAAACTTGAAGCCCATAGTTTGATGATATCAGACTACAACTATATATTGCCCGATGATCGAATTGCTAAATATCCGCTACAAGAACGAAGTAACTCTAAGCTGCTTTCTTATAGTGATGGCTTGATAGAGACTTTTCAGTTTAGTGATATTGCATCTTTGGTTCCTAAGGATAGCTTGATGATTTTTAATAATACAAAAGTTATTCATGCACGTCTTTTTTTTCGCAAACTCACTGGTGCCGTTATCGAAGTGTTTTGCTTGTCGCCTATCGACCCTGTAGATTATCAACTTAGCTTCGGACAGCGAGGGAGTGTTGTGTGGAGCTGTATGATTGGGAACGCAAAAAAGTGGAAGGACGACTCCTTGCAAATGAATATTGATATGCATGATGAGGTGGTAACGCTTTCAGCCAGCAAGATATCTAGTGATGGGGTTAATACACAAGTGGAGTTTGCTTGGAATAATGACAAATATACTTTTTCAGAATTGCTAGAAGAGGCTGGCAAGTTGCCTATCCCTCCATATTTAAATAGAGAATCGGAGCTAAAAGATGATGAAACTTATCAGACGGTTTATTCAAAAATTGAGGGATCGGTAGCTGCCCCCACTGCAGGTTTGCATTTTACGCCAAGTGTTATGTCGGCGTTGCACGACAAGGGGGTGCAAACTAGGTTTGTGACTTTGCACGTTGGGGCTGGCACTTTCAAGCCTGTCAAATCTGAAACAATGGGAGGACATAACATGCACGCCGAGTTCATCGTAATCACACGTAGTGTAGTGCAGAGCTTGCTAGATAATATCGAAAACATTATAGTTGTGGGCACAACATCAATGCGCACAATTGAAAGTCTTTATTACGTAGGCAAGCAAATAATGCAAAACCCTAGCAAGCTTCATTCTCGTTTCCTAGTCTCGCAGTGGGAACCCTATGAAGAGCAAAACCCCATATCTCCAGCTCAAGCACTCGAAGCTATTATCGAATACATGGAACTGCATGGTCAAGATAGTATAAGTGCCGAGACAGAGATAATAATTGTGCCAGGCTACTCGTTCAAATATGCAAAAGGCATTGTTACTAATTTCCATCAGCCCGAAAGCACACTGTTGTTGTTGATATCTGCATTTGTGGGAGGTGATTGGAAAAAAATATACGATTATGCTCTCGAAAATGATTTTAGGTTTTTGAGTTATGGCGACAGCTCCATATTATGGCGACATTAAATTATATATGAGACTAGTTTGGTCTCATTGATTTCTCACGTAATACATGTATAAAAACATTTTCACCAATCCAGAATTGTTAAACTTTGTTGTTTAAAAAGTTTTGGACACTCCATTCTTATTGAAAATTATCCTTTGAAAAATTTTTTAGCCTCTTTTCCGAACGGAAAGTATGGCTAAAAACTTTTTGGGGGATCCAAGTCGTACGGAAAATAGGGCAAAAAACTTTTCAGGGCTACTTTCCGTAGAGAAAGTATCGCTAAAAAACTTTTCAGGGCTACTTTCCGAACGGAAAAATGGCTAAAAAACTTTTCAGGGTTACTTTCCGTACGGAAAGTATGGCTAAAAAACTTTTCAGAGCTACTTTCCGTAGAGAAAATAGGCTGTAAAACTTTTCAGTCATTTTGGGTTTTATGGCTTTTTCTGATCTAACCCATTGTTTGTTAGTGGTGTGTATTGTGTGATGGTGTAATTTTACTACATTGCAGCTGTAAATATCGCTCTTTTGTATCTTAAGCCTAAAAATAAAAAGTAAATTTCTTGATTGTTAATTTATGAAAACAATTGATTGTTTTTCTTTTAGCATTTGATGTGATTTATAATCTGGTTTTACTCCAAAAACTAGGTCTAATGGTGCACTCGTAAAATTGATAGAAATGATAGGTTCACTTTTTTGTCAAGCATCTGAATAGATGAATAATAGGAATAAAGTTGGATATGATTTTGAAGAATAGTAAAATGAAGAAAAAATGTTCGAAATGTTTGTATATCTAGTTGATTATTTGTAATTTTGCACCGCTTTTGATATCCTGTAGTGGAAGTCGAGAGTTTAAAATATTGATTATGACAATGTTGTAAAAGCATTAATCGTGTCAGTGTATTAATTTATCAATTATATAAAAGCAAAAAGAAAGTAGAAAAATGCCTACAATTCAACAATTAGTAAGAACCGGCCGTACGGTAATTGAGGAGAAGAGTAAATCTCGTGCTCTAGACTCGTGTCCACAAAGACGCGGTGTTTGTGTGAGAGTTTACACTACAACTCCTAAGAAGCCAAACTCTGCGATGAGAAAGGTGGCTCGTGTGCGTTTGACAAATGGGAAAGAAGTGAATGCTTATATTCCTGGTGAAGGACATAACCTACAAGAGCACTCAATAGTGTTGGTGCGTGGTGGTCGTGTTAAAGACCTTCCAGGTGTTCGCTATCACGTTGTTCGCGGTGCTTTGGATACTGCTGGCGTAAACGGTCGTACTCAAAGACGTTCTAAGTACGGAGCTAAGCGTCCTAAAGCAGGAGCTAAAAAGTAAGATGATTGAGGCTCATCTCTAAGGATGATGAGTGAGAGATTGTCAAAGTAAAAAGAATTAAAAATCGCTGTTGAGATTTTTGGACAAGGCTACTTATAGGTTGAGTAAATGACTCGGTGGAGTCGTTGAAGACAAATAACAAATGCAACCAAACCAACACAAATTATTTTAAACAATGAGAAAAACTAAACCTAAAAAGAGACAGATCCTACCCGATCCTGTCTTTGGAGATAAAAGGGTAACAAAGTTTGTTAACCACCTTATGTATGATGGAAAGAAAAGTTTGTCTTACGAAATTTTCTATTCTGCATTAGACATTGTAAAAGAAAAACTAGCTAACGAAGAGAAGTCGGCTCTTGAGATATGGAAAGCTGCTCTCGATAATGTAACACCACAGGTTGAGGTGAAGTCACGCCGTGTTGGCGGAGCTACATTTCAAGTTCCTACAGAAGTTCGTCCTGAAAGAAAAGAATCAATCTCAATGAAGAACCTCATTATGTATGCACGTAAAAGAGGAGGCAAAAGCATGTCAGATAAATTGGCAGCTGAAATCGTTGACGCCTTTAATGGACAAGGTGGTTCTTTCAAACGCAAAGAGGATATGCACAGAATGGCAGAAGCAAACAGAGCATTTGCACATTTTAGATTTTAATATAGATAGGAAGTAAAGAGTAATGGCAAAAACAATAAAAGAAACATTAAAGTACACAAGAAACATTGGTATCATGGCGCATATCGATGCTGGTAAAACAACCACATCGGAGCGTATCCTGTTCTACACGGGTTTAACTCACAAAATTGGTGAGACTCATGATGGAACAGCAACCATGGACTGGATGGAGCAAGAGCAGGAGAGAGGTATCACCATCTCGTCTGCAGCTACAACAGCCAACTGGGTGTACAATGGAGATTCATATAAATTAAATTTGATTGACACCCCAGGACACGTTGACTTTACTGTAGAGGTAGAGCGTTCACTACGTATTCTTGACGGTGCCGTGGCTACATTTTGTGCCGTAGGCGGAGTTGAGCCACAGTCTGAGACCGTATGGCGTCAAGCTGACAAATACAAAGTTCCACGTATTGGATATGTGAACAAAATGGACCGTTCGGGAGCAAACTTTTTCCAAGTTGTAAATCAACTTAAAGAAGTGCTTAAAGCAAACGCCGTTCCAATTCAAATTCCTATCGGAGCTGAAGAGAATTTTGCAGGTATAATTGACCTAGTAATAATGAAGGCGTACTACTGGCATGATGAGACAATGGGTGCTGACTATCATGTTGAAGATATCCCAGCAGAACTTGTTGATGAGGCTAATGAGTGGCGCGAAAAAATGATTGAGTCTTTAGCAGAAGTAGATGATGTTCTTATGGAGAAATTCTTCGAAGATCCATCAACAATTACAGAAGACGAAATCCGCAAAGCAATCCGTAAAGGAACTATTAGCATGCAGATCAACCCAATTATTTGCGGTTCTTCATTCAAAAATAAAGGTGTACAACCTCTATTGAATGACGTGTGTGCATATCTGCCAAGCCCACTTGATACTGATGCAGTAGAAGGTACTGATATCGACGATCCTGAAAAGAAAGTGATTCGTCATCCAGATCCAGAAGAGCCAATGAGTGCATTAGCATTTAAAATTGCTACTGACCCATATGTAGGACGCTTGTGTTTCTTCCGTGTATATTCTGGAGAAATTAATGCGGGTTCATTCGTTTACAACTCGCGTTCGGGAAAACGTGAAAGAATTTCTCGTCTATTCCAAATGCACTCAAACAAACAGAACCCAATGGAAACAATAGGTTGTGGCGATATTGGTGCAGGAGTAGGATTTAAAGATATTCGTACTGGTGATACACTTTGTGACGAAAAGGCTCCACTTATTCTAGAGTCTATCGACTTCCCAGATCCAGTTATTGGTATAGCTGTTGAGCCAAAAACTCAAAAAGACTTAGATAAGCTAGGAACTGGACTTGCTAAACTTGCAGAAGAGGATCCAACCTTTACTGTGAAAACAGATGAGGAAACTGGACAGACAGTAATTTCGGGAATGGGTGAGCTTCACCTTGAGATTATTATCGATCGTCTTAAGCGTGAATTCAAAGTTGAGTGTAATCAAGGTCGTCCTCAAGTATCTTACAAGGAAGCTATCACTAAATCAGTTGAGCTTCGTGAAACATACAAGAGACAAACAGGTGGTCGCGGTAAATTTGCTGATATCATCGTACGCTTTGAACCAGCCGACGAAGGTTTTGAAGGCGGACTACAATTTATCGACGAGGTAAAAGGAGGTAATATTCCAAGAGAATACATTCCTTCGGTTCAAAAAGGTTTTGAGCGCGCAATGAAAAATGGTGTTCTAGCAGGATATGCATTAGATTCACTAAAAGTTACTCTACTTGATGGATCTTTCCACGCGGTTGACTCTGACCAATTATCTTTCGAAATTTGTGCTATGCAAGCATTCAAAAGCGCAAGTGAGAAGTCAGGACCAATATTGAAAGAGCCTATTATGAAAGTTGAAGTTGTAACTCCAGAAGAAAGTATGGGGGATGTAATCTCTGACTTGAATAAAAGACGTGGAATAATGGAAGGAATGGAATCTAACCATTCGGGTGCTCGCGTTGTAAAAGCATTTGTACCATTAGCAGAAATGTTTGGATATGTAACAAGCTTACGTTCTATAACATCTGGACGTGCTACTTCTACAATGACTTTTGATCACTTCGAGGAAGTATCTGCTTCAATAGCTAGAGAGGTTCTGACAGAAGTGAAGGGAAGAGTTGATTTGATAAAATAAACGACATTACATAAAAATAATATGAGCCAAAAAATCAGAATTAAACTGAAATCATACGATTATAGCTTAGTTGACAAGTCAGCAGAGAAAATCGTAAAAACCGTAAAAGCTACGGGTGCAGTTGTAAGTGGTCCAATTCCATTGCCCACTCATAAGCGTATTTTTACAGTAAACCGTTCAACTTTCGTTAATAAAAAGTCACGTGAGCAATTTGAACTATCATCTTTCAAAAGATTGATTGATATCTATAGTTCTACTGCAAAAACTGTGGACGCATTGATGAAGCTTGAATTGCCTAGCGGTGTAGAAGTAGAAATCAAAGTATAAAATATTAATAATATAATAATCAATCACCTTCGAGTCTAGTCCCTCTCAATATTAAGAGGGATTGGATAGGGGGTTTAAACAAAAAGAAATGCCAGGATTAATTGGAAAAAAAATCGGAATGACATCCGTATTCAGTGCCGAGGGAAAAAATATTCCATGCACTGTTATCGAAGTAGGTCCTTGCGTTGTTACTCAAGTTAAGACGGTTGACTCAGATGGTTATGACGCTGTTCAAGTAGGCTTTGTTGATAAAAAAGACAAGCACACTACAAAAGCACAAAAAGGTCATTTTGAGAAAGCAGGAGTAGCACCGAAGAGACACTTGGCCGAGTTCTCAGGATTTGATGAAGCATATGCTCCAGGAGCCGAAATTACAGTAGAGCTCTTTAATGATGCAGTATATGTTGACGTAATTGGTACGTCTAAAGGTAAAGGTTTTCAGGGCGTAGTTAAACGTCATGGATTTGCTGGAGCTTCAAGTACTCACGGTCAAAAGCACGTACTACGTTCATCTGGATCAGTAGGTGCAGCATCTTATCCCGCTAAGGTTTTTAAAGGAATCCGCATGCCGGGTCAGATGGGTAATAAGCGCATTACAGTGCAAAACCTAGAGATTATAAAAGTAATTCCAGAGCACAATCTTTTAGTAGTAAAAGGTTCTGTTCCAGGAAGCAAAGGTTCAATTGTAACAATAGAGAAATAAAATGGAATTAGAAATTTATAATATCAACGGAGAGGTAACAGGTAAAAAGGTGACACTCAATGATTCCATTTTCGGAATTGAGCCTAATAAACACGTTATCTGGTTAGATGTGAAGCTATACTTGGCTAACCAGCGTCAAGGAACTCACAAAAGTAAAGAGAGAAATGAAGTAGTGGGTAGCACTCGTAAGCTAATCCGTCAAAAAGGTGGTGGTGGTGCTCGTCGTGGTGATGTTAAATCTCCTCTATTAGTAGGTGGAGGTCGTGTTTTTGGACCTAAACCAAGAGATTATGGCTTCAAACTTAATAAAAAAGAGAAAGCTTTGGCTCGTCGCTCAGCTCTTTCATTGAAAGCAAATAACGGTGCAATCAAAGTTGTTGAAGATTTTACTTTCGAACAACCAAAAACAAAGAACTTTGCGGAGCTTACAAAAAAACTGCAACTGTCTGATAAAAAGACACTTTTAGTTTTGCCAGGTCAAAATAAAAACGTATATTTGTCGGCTCGTAATTTGCAAAATGTAGAAATTATAACTGCCTCAGATATAAACACATACAAGATTATGAACTCTGCAAACTTAGTTCTGACAGAGGAGTCTGTTGCTGTAATTGATAATTTACTTAAAGCATAAGGAGTATATAAAATGGGAGTAATTATTAAACCAATATTTACAGAGAAACAAACCGAGATTACCGATAAGTTCGAGAATCGTTACGGTTTTATCGTTGTTCCTGGTGCTAACAAAGTGGACATCAAGAACGAAATAGAGCAACTGTATAATGTTCACGTTGAAAAAGTGAATACAATGCAATATGATGGCAAACAAAAAAGCAGATACACCAAATCAGGTGTAGTTTCTGGTAAAACAGCATCATTCAAAAAAGCAATCGTTACACTTAAAGAGGGTGACGTTATAGATTTATTCAGCAATATCTAAATATAAAAATGGCAATACGTAAACTAAAGCCCACTTCGCCGGGGCAAAGACATAAGATTATCGGTTCATTCGAAAATATCACTGCGATAGAACCGGAGAAATCTCTTATTGTTGGTAAAATTCAAAGAGGAGGACGTAACAATCGTGGTAAAATGACTGTTCCTAACGTAGGAGGAGGACACAAAAGACGTTACCGCTTTATCGACTTTAAGAGAACTAAAGATGGTATTCCAGCCGTTGTAAAAAGCATAGAGTATGACCCTAACCGTTCTGCAAGAATAGCTTTGCTTTTCTATGCTGATGGTGAGAAGGCTTACATTCTTGCGCCAAACGGTTTAAATGTAGGAACCACAGTGATGTCGGGTGCTGATGCAGCTCCTGAAGTAGGCAATTCATTGCCTCTTGCAAATATACCCATCGGTACTGTAATTCATAACATAGAATTAAGACCAGGACAGGGTGCAAAAATGGCACGTTCAGCAGGAACATTTGCACAACTAGTTTCTCGTGAGGGAAAATATGCAATCATAAAAATGCCATCAGGTGAAGTAAGAAAAATTCTTACCTCATGTAAAGCTACTATAGGAAGTGTTGGTAATTCAGACCATGCATTAATTCAATCAGGTAAAGCTGGTCGTTCAAGATGGTTGGGTCGTCGCCCAAGAGTACGTGGGGTTAGTAAAAACCCAGTCGATCACCCAATGGGTGGTGGTGAAGGACGTGCTTCAGGAGGTCATCCAAGATCTAAAACTGGCTTATACTCTAAGGGCTTGAGAACAAGAGCTCCGAAGAAGCATTCTTCTAAATATATTATTGAAAGAAGAAAGAAAAAGTAATCTGATTAACAATTAAAATTATGAGCAGATCATTAAAAAAAGGTCCGTATATCAATATTAAATTAGAGAAGAAGGTTCTAGAGATGAATGAAAACAACAAGAAAGTTGTAGTCAAAACATGGGCTCGTTCTTCTATGATTTCCCCAGACTTTGTTGGTCATACTATCGCAGTACATAACGGTAATAAATTTATTCCTGTTTACATCACTGAGAATATGGTAGGACATAAACTTGGCGAATTTGCCTTAACCCGTACATTCCGTAGTCACTCGGGTAATAAGAAAAGATAAACAAGGGGCAACAATTAAAAAATAGTAAACAACATGAGTGCAAGAAAAAGAATAGCAGCAGAACAAAGAAAAGAGAGCCGTAAGGATGTTGCTCTAGCTGTGTTGAGAAATACTCCTACATCGCCTCGTAAAATGCGATATGTAGCTGACATGGTTCGCGGAATGGAAGTATTTAGAGCGTTAGGCGTATTGAAGTTCTCAAATAAAGAAGCAGCTGGTAGAGTTGAGAAACTTCTACTTTCTGCAATTTCTAACTGGGAACAAAAAAATGAGCGTAAAGCTGACGAAGGAGAACTTTTCATTAAAGTAATTTCTGTTGATGAGGGACCCTCTTTAAAGAGAATTCGCCCAAGAGCACAAGGCCGTGCTCATAGAATCCGCAAACGTTCAAATCACGTAACAATTGTGGTAGATACAATAAATAAAGAACAAGAACAAAATCAATAAGATAGATGGGACAAAAAGTAAATCCGATAGCAAATCGTTTGGGAATCATCAGAGGATGGGACTCTAATTGGTATGGTGGAAATGATTATAGCGAGAATATCTTAGAAGATAGCAAGATTCGCAATTATCTTAATGCCCGTCTTTCTAAAGCTAGTGTTTCTCGTATAATTATTGAGAGAACTTTGAAATTAGTTACTATCACTATCAGTACTGCTCGCCCTGGTATTATTATCGGTAAAGGTGGACAAGAAGTTGATAGACTAAAGGAAGAACTAAAGAAAATAACTGACAAAGATATTCAAATCAATATCTTTGAAATTAAGAAGCCAGAGCTAGATGCTATTATTGTTGCAACTAACATTGCACGCCAGCTAGAGGGTAGAATTTCATACCGTCGCGCTGTAAAAATGGCAATTGCTGCAACCATGAGAATGGGGGCTGAAGGAATAAAAGTTCAAGTTTCAGGACGTCTAGGTGGTGCAGAGATGGCTAGATCTGAAATGTATAAAGAGGGAAGAACTCCTCTACATACTTTCCGTGCAGACATCGATTATGCTCACGCAGAGGCATTGACTAAAGTTGGTATTATTGGAGTGAAAGTATGGATTTGTCGTGGAGAAATTTATGGCAAACCTGATTTAACTCCTTCATATGCAGCTGCAAAAGATAACCGTTCACAAGGTAATAGACGTGATAGAGGTGGTCGTTCGGAAGGTGGCAGAGGTCCAAGAAGAAACAGGAGAAATAATAACAAAAACGCATAAACCATTATGTTACAACCGAAAAAGACAAAATATAGAAGACGCCAAAAAGGTCGCATGAAAGGTAATGCCCAACGTGGTACCCAATTGGTATTCGGATCGTTTGGGATTAAATCACTAGAGTCTAAATGGATTACAGGTAACCAAATTGAAGCTGCTCGTGTTGCTGTAACACGTTATATGCAACGTCAAGGGCAAGTTTGGGTACGTATTTTCCCTGACAAACCAATTACTAAAAAGCCTGCTGAAGTGCGAATGGGTAAGGGTAAGGGTAATCCAGAAGGGTTCGTGGCACCAGTTACTCCAGGTAGAATGATTTTCGAAATCGAAGGTGTACCATATAATGTAGCTAAAGAAGCATTAAGGTTAGCTGCTCAAAAACTACCAGTAACTACCAAATTTGTTGTTAGAAGAGATTATAAACAACCACAAAACTAAAAGGTAAAATGAAATCGTTAAGACAAGAAATTAAGGAAATGCCCGATAAAGATATAGCTGAAAGATTAGAGACTGAGACACTTGAGTTATCTCAATTAATAATTAATCACTCTATCACTCCACTAGACAACTCTGGTGAGATTAAAGCTAAACGTAGAAACATAGCACGTATTAATACTGAGATTCGTGCTCGTGAATTGAATAAAGATTAATTATTATAATGGAAACGAGAAATTTAAGAAAAGAAAGAGTTGGGGTCGTTTTCAGTAACAAGATGGACAAAACCATTACTGTTTCTGTAAAATGGAAAGAGAAACACCCTATTTATGGGAAGTTCGTTAATAAAACGAAGAAATTTCACGCTCATGATGAAAAAAATGACTGTAACATCGGTGATACAGTACGTATAATGGAAACTCGCCCTTTGAGTAAATTAAAGAGATGGAGATTGGTAGAAATATTAGAAAGAGCTAAATAAGATGATACAACAAGAATCAAGATTAAAAGTTACCGACAACAGTGGTGCAAAGGAAGTGCTCTGTATTCGTGTGTTGGGAGGAACAAGAAGACGCTATGCGTCAGTAGGTGATATTATTGTTGTAACAGTAAAAAGCACTATACCCTCAAGTGATATTAAAAAAGGTGCAGTAACAAAAGCAATGATCGTTCGTACGAAGAAAGAAATACGTCGTCCTGATGGTTCTTATATACGTTTCGATGATAATGCTTGTGTGTTGCTAAATGCAGCTGGAGATCTTAGAGGTACTCGTATCTTTGGGCCAGTAGCTCGTGAGTTGCGCGCAACTAATATGAAAGTAGTTTCATTAGCACCCGAAGTTCTTTAATCTATTAAATAATCAAAGGTAATGAGTAAATTACATATTAAAAAAGGCGACACAGTTTTTGTTAATTCTGGAGAAGATAAAGGCAAAAAAGGACGAGTATTGGATGTACTAGTATCTAAAAATCGTGCTATCGTTGAAGGTATTAACATAGTGTCTAAGCATACAAAACCCAATGCTCAAAATCCTAATGGAGGTATCGAGAAAAAGGAAGCAGCAATTCACATCTCTAAGTTGAATTTAGTTGACCCAAAATCAGGAAAACCTACTCGCATTGGAAGAAAATTAGATAGTAAAGGTAAGTTAGTACGTTACGCTAAAAAATCAGGGGAGGTAATAAAATAATGGCTAAAGAAGATATGAAAGATCAATCACAGTTATCTACAGAGCAAACAGTAGATACGGCTTCATTAAAGCGTGAGTATAAAGAACGCATAGTCGATGCCCTTGTTAAAGAGTTTAACTACAAATCAGTAATGCAAGCACCAAGACTAGAGAAGATTGTAATTAATCAAGGTCTGGGAATTGGCGTAGCAGATAAAAAAATTATTGATGTTGCAGTAAACGAGCTAACTACTATCACTGGACAAAAAGCAGTTCCAACTTATTCAAGAAAAGATATTTCAAACTTTAAGTTGCGTAGGAAAATGGCAATCGGTGCTAGAGTTACTTTAAGAAACGAGAAGATGTATGAGTTTCTTGAGAGACTTATTAAAGTAGCACTTCCACGTATCCGTGACTTTAGAGGTATTGAAGCAAAACTTGATGGTAGAGGTAATTATACACTTGGAATTCAAGAGCAAATCATTTTCCCTGAAATCAACATTGATAGCATCAATCGTATTTTAGGTATGAATATCACATTCGTGACAACAGCAAAGACTGATGAAGAAGGATATGCTTTATTGAAAGAGTTTGGATTACCATTTAAAACAGATAAAAACAATTAAGAAATGGCAAAAGAATCAATGAAAGCCCGCGAGGTTAAGAGAGCTCGCATGGTAGCTAAATATGCTGAGAAAAGAACTCAGTATTTGGCAGAAGGCAATTATGATGCTTTACAATCCATTCCTAAAAATGCGTCACCAGTAAGACTACACAACCGTTGTGGTGTTACTGGTCGTCCAAAAGGATTTATGCGTCAATTTGGATTATCACGTATTCAATTTAGAGAAATGGCATCTCAAGGATTAATTCCTGGAGTGAAAAAAGCAAGCTGGTAATGATGCTCTTCGCAAAAAGCCAAGTTAATAAAAGAAATAATTAAATATTGTCCCGACGGTCGGGATCAATTTAAAACTTTATATAATGACAGATCCAATAGCAGATTATCTGACGCGGTTGAGAAATGCCATCCAAGCGAAACATCGAGTGGTGGAAATTCCCGCTTCAAACTTGAAGAGAGATATAACAAAGATTCTCTTCGACAAAGGATACATTCTAAACTACAAGTTTGTAGAAGACGGTCCTCAAGGCACTATAATGATTGCTTTGAAATATGACCCAGTAAACAAAGTTAATGCAATCAAAAAACTGACTCGTATTTCAAAGCCTGGTTTACGTAAGTATGTAGGCTTTAAAGATATGCCACGTGTATTAAATGGGTTAGGTATTGCCATACTATCAACTTCTAACGGAGTGATGACTGATAAAGAAGCATCAGCATTGAAAATTGGTGGTGAAGTATTGTGTCACATTTATTAATATTAGGAGGATAATAGTATGTCAAGAATAGGAAAATTACCAATAACTATACCTGCTGGAGTTACGATTACGGTAGGAGACGATAATATCGTTACAGTTAAAGGACCAAAAGGTGAGATAAGCCAGCAAATTAGTCCTAATATTAAATTGGAAAATGAAGATGGTGTTCTGACACTAGTCAGACCAGATGATAGTAAAGAAAATAGATCAAAGCACGGTTTATATCGTTCTCTTGTAAACAATATGGTGGTGGGCGTATCAGAAGGATACCGCAAAGAGTTAGAACTTGTAGGTGTGGGATATCGTGCATCAAATACAGGCCAACTATTAGAACTTTCACTTGGTTTTACTCACAGTATCTTTATGCAAATTGCAGATGAAATTAAAGTTGAGACTAAATCAGAAAGGAATAAAAATCCACTTATTATATTAGAGTCTCACGACAAGCAATTGCTTGGTCAAGTATGCGCTAAAATCAGATCTTTCCGCAAACCTGAGCCATATAAAGGTAAAGGAGTTAAATTTGTTGGAGAAGAAATTAGACGTAAATCTGGCAAGACTGTAGGTTAATAATTAAGTAAAGAAAAATCACTATGTTTACAAAAACAGAAAGAAGATTAAAAATAAAGGCTCGTGTACGTGGCAAAGTTAGTGGAACAGCAGAGCGTCCTCGTTTGTCAGTGTTTAGAAGCAATAAGCAGATATATGCACAAATAATCGACGACGTAAATGGTGTAACTCTTGCATCAGCATCATCTCTTAAGATTACAGATAAATTGCCTAAAAAGGAAATTGCTGCAAAAGTGGGAGAGTTAATAGCTGAAAATGCAAAAGGAGCTGGAGTTGAGACTGTTTCATTTGATAGAAACGGATTTTTATATCATGGTCGTATTAAAGAATTAGCTGATGCCGCTCGTAAGGGAGGCCTTAAATTTTAAATAACTATGACAGGAACAGATAAAAGAGTAAAATCGACAAACGATTTAGAGTTAAAAGATAGATTAGTAGCTATCAATAGAACTACCAAAGTTACAAAAGGTGGTCGTACATTTACCTTTTCCGCTATGGTTGTAGTTGGAAATGAAGATGGAATTGTTGGATGGGGATTAGGTAAGGCTGGAGAAGTTGCTACTGCAATTGCAAAAGGTGTAGAAGCAGCTAAGAAAAACCTTGTTAAGGTACCAGTACTTAAAGGAACTATTCCTCACGAACAGACTGCTCGTTTTTCAGGTGCTGATGTTTTCTTGAAACCAGCATTTACAGGAACAGGAGTTAAGGCTGGTGGTGCGATGCGTGCTGTACTAGAGAGTGCTGGAATCACTGATATTCTTGCAAAATCAAAAGGATCATCAAATCCTCACAACCTTGTTAAGGCTACTATTGATGCTTTGTGTGAATTAAGAGATCCAATTACTGTGGCTCAAAACCGCGGAGTTAGTTTGGATAAAGTGTTTAACGGATAATAATTGATTTTTTTATTATGGATACTATAAAAGTAAAACAAGTAAAAAGCAGAATTAATAGTTCTGAAGTTCAAAAAAGAACGCTAGATGCTTTAGGTCTAACTAAGATGAATAAAGTTGTTGAGCATGTCGA
Source organism: Proteiniphilum sp. (assembly GCA_012728465.1). GTDB lineage: Bacteria > Bacteroidota > Bacteroidia > Bacteroidales > Dysgonomonadaceae > Petrimonas. Next base: position 17,509 of record JAAYFB010000049.1, read on the forward strand.
TACACCTACGTTAAGAGGTCTTATCAATAGAGTTCAACATCTAGTTGAGATTGTAGATTAAATTAGTTTATAACGATAAAAAAAATATACATAATGGATTTATCGAACTTAAAACCAGCCCAAGGAGCTACAAAGTCTCGCAAGAGAATTGGTAGAGGTGAAGGCTCGGGTAGAGGAGGCACTTCAACAAGAGGTCATAAAGGAGCACAGTCAAGATCTGGTTATTCTAAAAAGATTGGTTTTGAAGGTGGACAGATGCCTTTACAGCGTCGTGTACCTAAATTTGGCTTTAAACCCCTAAAAAGAGTTGAGTATAAGGCAATAAACTTGGATTCCCTTCAAGAACTTGTCGATGCAAAACAAATTAAAGTAATAACTCCAGATACTCTAATCGAGGCTGGTCTTATTGCACCAAAGCATTTGGTAAAGATTTTAGGAAAAGGCTCAATATCAGCATCAATAGAGGTTACAGCTCATGCTTTCTCTAAATCTGCTGAAGATGCAATTGTTACAGCAGGTGGAACGGTCGTAAAACTCTAGTGAAATGGGATTTGTACAGACAGTTAAAAATATTTGGAAAATAGAAGACCTACGGATGAGATTGTTGATAACAATTGGTTTTATCGCAATCTACCGCTTTGGTTCTTTTGTAGTTTTACCAGGCGTTGACCCAGTAGCACTTGACGCACTTCAAACTAACGCAAGCTCAGGCTTGCTAAGTTTGTTAGATATGTTTTCAGGAGGTGCTTTTTCTAATGCTTCTATATTCGCTTTAGGTATTATGCCATATATTTCAGCTTCAATTGTTATGCAACTATTAGGAATAGCAATTCCTGCTTTCCAAAAATTGCAACGTGAGGGTGAAAGTGGCAGAACTAAAATGAATCAATATACTCGTTACTTAACTGTAGCTATATTGCTTTTCCAAGGGCCTGCTTATATATATGGGGCTTTAGGCGCTGCAATTCCTGGTGGTCTATTTGATTGGGTTATTCCTTCAACCATAATTTTAGCAGGTGGAAGCATGTTTGTATTATGGCTAGGTGAAAGAATAACAGACAAGGGTATTGGTAATGGTATTTCATTTATTATTCTTGTAGGTATTATAGCTAGATTACCACATTCTCTAGTTGCGGAGGTTGATAGATTACTTGATGCTCCTGGTGGGTTAGTTTTATTCTTGCTTGAAATTGTTTTCTTGATGATAGTTATTGCAGGTGCAATTATGCTAGTGCAAGGAACAA
>JAAYFB010000050.1 GCA_012728465.1 Proteiniphilum sp.
CATCATCACCTAATGATGGTAGTTTTTGGTTCTCTGCACTCACATTTACATCTATAAATGGCAGTTATGAGAAGAAATCACTCCCAACCACAAATGAGATTTGGGGTAAAAAGTTCAAATCACTCCCAACCACAAATGAGATTGGGGTATTTTTGGCTGTTTTATAACATCACTTAACTTTTCAACGGCGTTTTTGGAGCCAAAGCTGTTGTTTAGCTTCAAGAATTGGAGTTTTTTCATCAAAAAAGGGCAAATCTCATTTGTGGTTCAGAGTGATTTGTTTTAAAAAGTGCAAATCTCATTTGTGGTTGAGGGTGATTTTTAACGACCATTCACAATAGCAAAAATGACCACCATTAATTATCAAGAAGTTATCATTTTTTAGGCTCATTTCTAGTTAAATATTTAACAGTGATGTTTTTTGTCGTGTTAAATTGGTTAACATAATTGTTGGGCGTAAATTACTCAATTGTTAATTTATTGTTGGCTGAACTATCTTGCTGACCTATAAAATATTTTTTCTTTAAAAGTTCCAATGATTATTCCTCTGTTAAGTGTAAGTGTAATGGATAAGTGGGAGTATATCCTATAGCATTATATTCAATCTCTGCATCACTATATCTAATCAATATAACTAATCCCACAAAAATGCCCCACCTCTATAGCTCATTTTAATAAAGTTATAGGGTAGGGCAAAATTATAGTTTTTTCATAAAAATCATGTCCCCATAATCAAAAATAAGGCATAACGTTCTAATTGCATGTTTATTATACTGCGTTTTTTCGATTGAAGTTTCTATCTTTTGTTGGCGAAATGCCAAAATGTCTAGTGTATAAATTCACCAAATGCGATATATTGGTAAATGAGCATATTTCTGCTATCTCGGTTATCGACAAGTCAGACTCCAGCACATAATGCCTAGCATCATCCAGACGTCGCTCCAACATCCACTGATAGGGTGTGCTATTAAAATTCTTCTTAAAATGTCTAGTAAAAGATTTCATGCAAGTATAATCGCACTTTTCTGCTAATTCGGGAACCGTGTTAGCCTCTAAATAATGACTAATAACTTTTTCTTGAAAAGTATTTTTTTCTACTGCTGGTCTCACCTTCAACATCATTATCTCCTCATCAGTCGTAGGTTTTATTACGGCTCTCTCTCCATTTGCAAATATCAATACACAAGATGAAACTTCGGAAAATACAAATTGCTCTGTTCTCATAATCATTTATTTATCACGTTTTACTATACCAAATCTATCACTCACACATATCATTTTATAATGACAGTACCTTCATACTCCTCGCTACCTATTTCAACTTTCAAGGTGTATTTTCCAGCTCTTAGCCTACTTATGTCAATGTAGTCAGCACCGAAGTCATTAACATACATGATTTTAGTTATTGAACCTCTACCAGTTAGCAACTTTGCTGTAACATCACCAACATATCCCGATACAATTACCTCGACAAGCGTACTTCCGTCGGTAGCGACCTCTAATTCTATTGCACTAGCAGATCTGGTTGGGTTGTCTTGCTTATGCATATATATATCATCCATACGACGATAATAATCCTTATCATTATCATTATTTTTGCCAGATGCAATAGATAATAAAGGAACTACACAAAACAACAAAAACAATGTTTTTAGTTTGATCTTTTTCATACTCAATTATTTTAAAAATATGGAACTACTTTCTAGTTGTAAATTATAGACACAAAGTAATAGATAATTATATGCTTTTGCAATAGCTCACTAATACTTTAACGGTATATTTGTATCTATGCATCTGATATATAAGTATATATGTAATGCTTGTTTAACGCTCGCTGGTGCTTCAAATATTGATTAATGTGCTAAAATACTACAGATATAAGATACTATTTAGTCATTAGAGCATTACTAAAATGAAA
>JAAYFB010000310.1 GCA_012728465.1 Proteiniphilum sp.
CCTCATTTGGCGAACTCGAAAACCTAATAACTCCTAAAACTAAGGGGATTCTTATCTGCAATCCAAACAACCCTACAGGCTATGTTTATACTGCTGATGAGATGGAAAAAATTCGCAAATTAGTAATCAAATACAACCTATTTCTTTTCTCAGACGAGGTTTACAGAGAATTCATATATAGCGATGCCCCCTACATCTCGGCATGTCATCTAGAGGGTGTTGAAGACAATGTAGTACTTATTGACTCCGTATCGAAGAGATATAGCGAATGCGGAATTAGAATTGGGTGCCTCATTACAAAAAACAAGAAGGTACACGAAACGGTGATGAAGTTTTGCCAAGCACGTCTTAGCCCACCACTTATTGGACAGATTGTTGCTAACGCCTCACTTCAAGTTGACGAGCAATATATGCAAACAAACTTTGAGGAGTATCGAAACAGACGTGATTTCCTTATCGAAAAACTAAATAAAATTCCAGGAGTAAAAGCACCAACACCCATGGGTGCATTCTACACAGTGGCTAGCTTGCCCGTAGATGATGCTGATGACTTTTGTGCATGGTGCTTGTCTGATTTTGAATACAACAATCAAACAATATTCTTGGCTCCTGCATCTGGTTTTTATATTACACCTGGCATGGGAAAAAATGAGGTAAGATTTGCATATGTACTAAATATTGACGAACTTGGCAAAGCACTTATAGTATTAGAAAAGGCATTAGAAGCCTACTTAAAAATCAGAAAATGAGTTTAGAGTTTTTTATTGCAAAACGAATATACAAAGGAGATAAGAAAAACGAAAAGCGAGTTTCTTCTCCAGCAATCAAAATAGCAATAGCCGGCATTGCTTTAGGCTTAGCGGTTATGATTGTGTCAGTTTGTATTATCGTAGGCTTTAAAAAAGAGATTCGCGAAAAAGTCGTTGGGTTTGGATCTCACATACAGCTCACAAGCTTCAATAATGATTCTGAATACGAAGATCACCCCATTGCCATTTCTGACTCATTAAGACACTTCCTAAATAGTAATCCAAATATAGCTCACATTCAAGAGTTCTCTACCAAACCTGCCGTCATAAAGACAGATGATGACTTTATGGGTATTGTGCTCAAGGGAGTATCTGAAACCTATGATTGGAACTTTTTTAAAAAGAACATAACTAAAGGCGAAATCATTAACATTAATGATACCTCTACTTCTAACTCAGTTATAATTTCGGAATATATTGCCAATAAGCTCAACTTGAAACTGGGAGACAACATCACGGCATATTTTATTCAAGAGCCCGTGCGTGCCCGTCAATTCAAAATTGTGGGGCTTTATGAGACCAATTTTGAAGAATATGACAAACTCTTTGCCGTTATAGATTCCAAAGTCATATCTCGACTGAATGGCTGGGACGATGATATGGCTAGTGGCATAGAAATACTAGTGAATAACTTTAGCAAGCTAGAGGACATCACTCAAGATCTGTTTTATGACCTGGCTACCAAAAAAGATAGATTAGGCAACACACTATATCCTCGCTCGATAAACGACATAAACCCAATGATATTTAATTGGCTCGAGCTATTAGACATGAACGTGTGGGTAATTTTAGTATTGATGACTTTAGTATCGGGCTTCACAATGATTTCGGGATTGCTTATCATCATTCTAGAGCGAACTAACATGATAGGGATGCTAAAATCAATGGGAGCTAGAGATTTCAAAATACGCAAAGTATTCCTATATCTATCAGCTTTTCTTATTGGACAAGGAATGATATGGGGTAATATAATAGCACTACTGTTTTGCTTCATACAGAAGCACTTCCAAATTCTAAAGCTAGATCCGTCCATCTACTACCTAACATCTGTTCCTATCGATCTCAATCCTATTAATATCATTCTCCTCAATGTAGCCACACTCATCGTGTCACTCCTTATGATGTTAGGCCCATCGTATCTAGTTGCAAAAATTACCCCTGCCAAGTCTATAAAGTTCGAGTAAAGCAACATCCATCACACTGTTAACCATGCACTTACCAAACACATAATATTTAACAGTGTTAATTAACAGAAAAGATGGTGTTTTATTTTGATTCTACATTATATTTGTAATCCACATAAAGGTAATAAACATTGCCTCATCTAAAAAAAGGAGTTCTTTGAAATATTGAACACACTATATTAGAGATTCCAACTCTCACCTAAACATATATGCTAAACAAACTTAATTGCAAATTGAATTTAAATGTTGACGGTGAGCATTGTAGTAACTTAGATATACACATTAAGATATTATCGCTAATGGCTATTACAATAAACTAGTTGAGAATCATATACAAGTTAAACTATGATGTTTCGGTTATTTCCTATTGTGAGTTTGCATAAAATCTGCATCATACTTTATCAAATCACTACGGAGATGTAATTCCCGAAAGATACTCTTCATCAATTTCAATTATTAAGTAGATTACCGTATTGCGAAAGTATTGTGATTGAAAAATGATTGAAACTACAAGTATCAAAATAGCTATCATCTAACTTACACACAACAATTTTGCTTCTATTATAAAATAGATATCATTTCAAACCAAATAGAAGTCAAACCAAATAGAAGTTCAAAAGTGTATTTTAGCATATGCAAATATCAATATTGAAGTTTAGAAATTGTAGATCTCTTAATTATTACAATATCAGAGAGATGCGAAAACGAATGACACATAGAATGAAGTTTCGAAAGTGCATCGTATTTCATATGCTTCCAAGCTTGAAAAATAAAGACCGCCAATAATCAATAATTATTTTTACAATTGGCGCTACTAAGCAACTTAGGGTAGCCTTGATGGTTTTTTTACTGTTACTGACACTTTATGTTGAATTCATGTTTTGAAGTATTTTTTGATACAATCTAAATAATATGTCGATTCATTTTGTATGTGTTGTGATAGAAGTATTCTTCATTGTGACCAATGTATAAAATAATATGGTGTGCAATATAAATTTCATCGAACTCCTACTTACACATAGGGGATATCCGCAAATTGTGGGTGTCCCCTTTTTTTATGGTGTAGGCCCAATAAATATATTTAACACTGAAATGGGGGTGGGAATATGGTTAGCTTATCAATTTAAATACCTAACAAATATCAATATGGCAAAACAAAACCTTAATATCATACCAACAAATCAGAAATTTTAAATTATCTTTTGGAAGCTATAGACTATTATAAGTATCTTTATAGTCGAGAATAAAATGATATATATGCCAAATGGAGCTAATGATTGACATATTAGAAAATGAAATAATAGATAAATA
>JAAYFB010000311.1 GCA_012728465.1 Proteiniphilum sp.
TGGTTCTTTAACTATTGATGGTTCTCTTAGTGAAGGTCCAATATATGCTGATGCTATATTACTAGTTCCTACGGATTCTTAGTAGCAGGTATCGATATAGTTTATAATAACATAAGCACAAATTATATATTTATTGTATTGTTTTATATAAACAAAATATGATAGATGCCTAATAGTTAATATTTTACGAATATATAATGATGAGGACATTGATTTTTATTTTAATGACTATAAGCTTTTTAGCAGAGTCACCAATTAGGACATTAGATGTCCCTAAAGTAAGTCCTGAAAAATTCACGCTTTCGATTGAAGAGTTAAAAGAGGGATATAATATACTATTTGATGGTACCAATTTGGATCAATGGATAGGTAACACAGAGGACTATCATATTGAAGATGGGATAATAGTATATTCTCCTAATAGAAATACAAAAGGAAGCGACAGAAATATTTATACAAAAAAAGAATATGATAATTTTATTTTCCGTTTCGAGTTTATGCTAACTGATGGTGCTAATAATGGATTAGGAATTAGAACTCCATTGAATTGCAATGCAGCATATGAAGGTATGGAGATACAAATTCTAGATGATCCTGCTTCTGTTTATAAGGACTTGGACATTCATCAGTATCATGGGTCTATTTATGGAGTAATTCCGGCTAAACGGGGATATCTTAAGCCTGTAGGTATGTGGAATTATCAAGAGGTAATAGCTGAAGGATATAACATTAAGGTTATCTTAAACGGAACAACAATACTTAATGGAAATATATTTGATGCTTCTAGAAATGGCACTATGGATAAACTTGATCATCCAGGGTTGTTAAACAAATCTGGACATATCGGTTTTTTAGGACATGGTTCTAAAGTTAAATTTAGAAACATACGCATAAAAGAGTTAAAGTGAAAATTTTAAATCAACCTATAAATAAATGATTATTAAAATGTATAAGAAAACAACATTATTGACTATAATATTTTCCTTCTATTTTATAATGAGTTCTTTTGGATATGTAATTGATAAAGAGTATGATGTGGTGATTTATGGTGGAACTTCTGCCGGAATATCAGCTGCTATTCAATGTTCTAGAATGAATAAAAGTGTCTTATTGATTGAGACGACAAATAGAATAGGTGGGCTTACTACAGGAGGATTGGGAGCTACAGATATTGGTAGCAAGATAGCTATCGGAGGTATTTCACGTGAATTTTACCAGAATGTAAAAAAGTATTACGAAGATTCTAATAACTGGTTGCTACAAGATAAAACAGACTATTCTGAATCCAGAAATAGTGACAAAAATGATCAGGCTATGTGGACTTTTGAACCATCAGTGGCACTGAAAATTTATAAGGAAATGCTTGCAAATGAATCTGTTGATTTAGTCTATAATAAACGCCTCTTATTAAATAATGGTGTAGTTAAGGATGGACTATCAATTATTTCTATTAAAATGGAATCTGGTGAAGTATATAAAGGAAAACTATTTATTGATACCACATATGAGGGCGATCTTATGGCTTCAGCAGGTGTAAGTTATACAGTAGGTAGAGAGTCAAACAAGACATATGGAGAAACACTCAATGGAGTTCAATTAGATAAAATAAATACAACAATAGGCAAGAGGCTATCTAATAATGCGTTACATCATAACTTTATAAATAAAGTAGATCCTTATATTATTAAAGGTGACCCTTCAAGTGGGTTATTACCATATATATCAAATGAACCCCCAGGAGTTGATGGTGAGGGAGATAATAAGATTCAAGCTTATTGTTTTAGAATGACTCTAACTGATCACCCCGCAAATAGGATACCATTTAAGAAACCAGAAAATTATAATGAATTAAACTACGAACTACTTTTTAGAAATTATGAAGCAGCAGAAGGACCATTAGAAGAGATGTACAATTATGGTGATCCTTTGGTGCCTTGGATTAATACCCCTATGCCAAATAGAAAAACTGATACTAACAATCAAAAGGGGTTCTCAACAGATTTTATTGGCAAGAATTATGACTATCCTGAAGCTAGTTATGAAAGACGTGAACAAATAATTGAAGAACATCTCAATTATCAAAAAGGACTAATGTGGACCCTTGCTTATCATCCTCGTATTCCGGAAAAAGTAAGAAATATTGTTTCACAATGGGGAGTTTGTAAAGATGAGTATATCGAGAATGAAGATAATTGGACGCGTCAGTTATATATAAGGGAAGCTAGACGTATGGTTAGTGATTACGTTATGACACAAAAGAACTGTGAAGGAATAGAAACAGTTGATGATGCGATAGCAATGGCTGGTTATGGAATGGATTCTCATCACGTGCAAAGATATGTGGATGTAAATGGATATGTTCAAAATGAAGGAAATGTTGAAGCTAGAGGGTATCCGCCTTATCCTATTAGTTTTCGTTCAATAACTCCTAAAAAGACTGAGTGTTCAAATCTCTTAGTACCTGTATGTTTAAGTGCATCTCATATTGCTTTTGGTTCCCTTCGAATGGAGCCAGTATTTATGATTCTAGGTCAATCAGCGGCTATTGCTGCTAGCCAAGCAATAGAAGATAATAAATCAATACAAGATATTGACTACCCTAAATTACTAGAAACTTTATTAGCATATGATCAAATAATATCAATTAATCAAAAATAGTTTTTTCATATACTGTCCTTTAAAGTGTGTAAGTATTAACCATAGGGTTTGACTTTTATAGTTGAACCCTATTTTCAAAATAATCAAGAATTAATTAAAAATTTACCCCCGGTTTCTAATCGGCTGAGTCTATTTATTTGAGGTTTCTCTTAAAGTCAAGTATACAGATCTTATAATTACGTCAATAGTTGAGAAGGATAGCTTGCTATCGGTGTTTGTCCTAATATTTGCATTAATATTTTATATCAAATTGGTTGTGTTAATAATTTCTGATCTCAATAGGAAAGTCAAAAAATGCTGTAAGTTCATTTTAATCAGTTTGCCATTAGTATATTGCATAGATAAATTTGTCTGTGAAGTTCTTTAAAGCAACCTTAGCTGCCTCTATTTTTATTACATCTATATGTATAAATCCAAGCCCAATGTCCTTGACATGATAAGCTTTAATAAGGTCTCTGACAGCCAATGTTTCGTATACAGACATCGGAACCATACTTCTATATAACAACTATTTCACAAGCAAGAACCTATTCGCAGTTTGCAAGAATTACTTGACAGAGAAGATAGTTGAATTTCATTTGTTATATCTATGATTTGTTTGCCAATAGTGCAATGAGGACTGTACTATAAGATGGTTGCCTATTATAATACTGGTTTACTTGCTTGGCACTCCAAAGCTAATTATTTTTTTGCAAACGAACAATAACTCACACTAATGTTTCTTACAGTAATAATATCATTACTTGACGAAGAAGATAGTCGACGTTCATTTGGTATATCTCTGTTTTGCTAGCCAATCGGCAATGAGTGCTGTCCGCTAAAAGGTGTATTTTCACTCATGGTTACTTTGTTTGTTTTTTTACTTTCAAAAAAACTAAAGGGCTGAATCCAACAAATGGAAACAGCCTTTTCATTTAATAAAAAAATCTTTACTGGACAGCAATGATTACCTTTACTAACACACTTTGTTAGATACTACTTTATTTATAACAACAAGTAAAGGTTGTATTGAATAATACATCCATTTACTTATTATATAAAATATTCATATCAAACTAAATTCTACAACTTCATCTCCCATCCTTTTTGATATTTTCTACTCCACAGTTTATTAGCCGCTTTGTTGTTTAATATACGTCCACTTAAGGGGTTTGTATTTAGCACAGTATTAGTGCGTTGTGCAATATTTCCTAAATGTGAAAGCATTGTACTTATACAGCCAACATTAATGTCAGCACTTAAAGGGGTGCCCTTACGGATTCCATCAAGTAAGTTAGAGAAGTGAAATGAATCTAATTGTTGAGTAGGATTCATTGTATCTCCTTCGCGGAATTTAAGATCGCTTGTTACATCTTTAATTAATTTGTTTTGCAAATCATATATTTTGTATGAGTTGCCTCCTGTTATAACTAA
>JAAYFB010000312.1 GCA_012728465.1 Proteiniphilum sp.
TATATATACTACGTGTGGGTTTATTTTTATAATTGCAATGAATTCAATGTATCCATCTTGCCCACATCAATCATCTCAAAATTATCTGGCACATAGCCATATATATTTTTATTATTACATATGGTGAGATAGAAATCAATAATCGAAAATTTATCTGGAAATTGAGAGAATAACTCAAACAGTGATGGGTTGACTACTTGAATACCCGAAAAAGCTAACTTACGGTATTTATCAGGAATGAAGTTTAATAGAGGAGACTTCGTTTCTACTGTTTTTTCATTTATCCATCCAGCTAGTTTATTAGCATCGTCAAACAACAAATACCTGAAAGTATCTCTCTCGCTTACTACCACAGATGCATCAGCACCATTTTTGATATGTGAAGTGTATAAGTATTTCAAATCTATATTTGAAAATATATCTACATTATGTATTAAAAAAGGCTTATTGCCATCAAAGAACCATGAAGCCTTTTTAATAGCTCCACCTGTATCTAGCAACTTGTCTGTCTCGTCCGAGAATTCTATTCTAATATCAAAGCTATTATTACATTTCACAAAATCAACTATCTGTTCTGCAAAATGATGTATATTGATAATTATTTCATTAAATCCTGCACTCTTCAACTTCTCAATAACATGTTGCAAAAGAGGCTTGCCACCCACAGGAACTAAAGCTTTGGGCATAGTATCAGTCAATGGCTTAAGCCTTGTGCCCATTCCTGCTGCAAATATCATTGCCTTCATAAAATCTTGTTTGTCTTAATAAATTCTTGTTCAAGGTTTTGTTCACGATGTACCAAAGACACACTGACACCAAACTTTTTAGAAATATGTTCTGCCATATTTTGAGCAGCATACACTGAACGATGTTGACCTCCAGTACAGCCAAACGATATCATCAAGCTTGTAAATTGTCTATCAATATATCTTTTCACATGTGCATCTACTAAGGGAAAAACATTGTCTAAGAAAGGCTGCATCTCACCACCCTCTTCCAAAAACAATTTAACCTCATCATCCAAACCTGTCACACTTTTATATCGTTCATACTTACCTGGATTATTGATTGCACGGCAATCAAAAACATATCCTCCACCATTTCCACTTGAGTCGTTAGGTATTCCTTTTTTATACGAAAAGCTATAAACCTTTACTCTCAGTTCTGATTTCTTAGTATCGGCAAACTGCTTTAAATTAACCATCTTATAAAGCAAATCATTCAAATATGGGTATTCGCTAAAACCATCTTTAAGCAATTCGCGCAAATTGTTTAATGCAAATGGAATACTTTGTATGAAATGCGGTTTCTTCTCAAAGTATCCCCTGAAGCCATATGCCCCCAACACTTGAAGAGTGCGAAACAATACAAATAGGCGAAGCTTATTAATAAATTGAGCGGTATCAACATCTCTATATTTTCGTAAAGACTTTATGTATGTTTCTATTAACTCTTCTCTGAGTTCATTAGGGTAGTTTGCCTTTGCTTGCCACAGAAAGGAGGCCACGTCATAGTATATTGGTCCTTTTCTACCTCCTTGAAAGTCTATAAAGAATGGTTCTCCATCTTTCATCATCACATTTCTAGATTGAAAATCTCGA
>JAAYFB010000313.1 GCA_012728465.1 Proteiniphilum sp.
TTGGTTGATGAAAAAAATGTAGCCGACTACAAAAGCAAAATGCTCGCACAGCGTCTGTCCATATTGAAACAATCTAATCATGTGAGGCTTAAGCTTACTGTTAGGGAACTTGTGTCATTCGGGCGATTTCCTTATTCACAAGATAAACTCACTGATGAGGATATGGCGAAGGTAGATACCGCAATTGAGTATCTAGACCTAAAGGATATAGAGAACTCATTTATTGATGAGCTAAGCGGGGGACAAAAACAGCGTGCCTATATGGCTATGGTAGTGGCACAAGATACGGAGTATGTACTTCTTGACGAACCGCTCAATAATCTTGATATGCGTCACTCGGTACAAACAATGAAAACATTGAGAAAGCTTGCAGACCATCTTAACAAAACTATCATTATAGTGCTACACGATATTAATTTCGCATCTAATTATTCGGATTATATTGTGGCACTAAAAGATGGAAAAGTTAAGTATGCAGGCGATACTGATTGTATCATAAATGAGGATGTGCTTCGAGATGTATTTGATTTGAAGATAACTATTTGTGAAGTAGATAAAAAGAGAATTTGTAATTTCTATAATTAAATAAAGCTTTATGAAGAAAAATATAATATTATTGACCCTATTAATGGCTATTGCTGTAGCCTTTAGCTCGTGTGGAGATGGACAGAAAAAGAAAACTCAAGAAATTGAAGGAGAAACCGTAACGATAGAGCATCATCTAGGTTCTACTGTAGTGCCAAAAAATCCGAAGAGAGTGGTGGCTCTTGACTTTTCAGCAATTGAAAACCTCGATTACATTGGTGTGAAGCCTGTAGCAGTTCCTAAAACCAATATGCCATCATACTTGGCAAAGATTCAAAATGATACTTCTATTGAAAATGTGGGCACTGTTATGGAAGTTGACTTAGAAAAAATAAACGCAGTAAAGCCTGACCTAATAATTATTGGACACAGACTAGCAGATATGTATGATCAGTTGTCGGCTATTGCTCCTGTGATATCTGCATCAGTTATTGATTATGGTGATTTCCTAGGTGCATTCAAGAAGAACCTTGATGATCTTGGTAATATTTTCGATAAAAAGGAAGAGTATGATAGGGCATATGAGAAAATTGAGGATAAAATATCTAAGGTTAAAACCAAAGTAGAGGCAGATGGTGGCAAAGGTTTGATCCTTCTTCATAATAGAGGTCGATTTAGTGCATATGGTAGTGGTTCTCGTTTTGGTGTAATCCATGATGTGCTTGGTGTTGAGGAGGCTGAAAAGAACTTGGATACACACAGACATGGTAGCCCCGTGTCTAGTGAGTATGTGCAAAAAGTAAATCCAGACATCATATTTATTGTAGATAGAAGTTTAGTTGTGAATAAAGAGGTGCTTGACAAAGAGAGTGTAGAGAATCTATTGATAAAACAAACTAATGCCTCTAAGCATGGACGTATAGTATATCTAAACCCAGAGATGTGGTATCTTGCAGGTGGTGGTATTACCTCTATGAATGCAATGATAGACGAAGTGGATCAGGTATTCTGATTAATAAGCTCATAACAAAACATATATTTTAGGCATAATAACGAATCGTTATTGTGCCTAATTTGTTAGTATTGGCATATTTGTATATTTTTGCTGTCTCTAATTGATTGTTTTGTTTATGGCATGTTACAAGTATGAAATAATAAACTATTTATATAAATAAGGGCATTGGAAGTATGAAATCTAGATTGTTATTTATTTCTTTTTTGATGGCAACAATGCTATCCGCACAGCAAAAACCATCACAAGGATGGCTTGACCAGAAA
>JAAYFB010000314.1 GCA_012728465.1 Proteiniphilum sp.
AATCTTTACTATTTACCATTTTAAGATTCTCTGTATTAGTGTATTAATGATTTATCCAATTAACTGTTTTTTTATTATTTCTAAATCCATTTTTGTGGGTTATATGATTAATCTTCTTGCCATTTCATTTATATCGTTCCTAACAATTCATAATTTGTACTTCTTCCTCCTTGCGCCTCTTTATACAAAATATTATTGTTTATGAGGTCTTGTATATCTCGTATCGCTGTATCTTGCGAACACTTGGCTATTTTAGCCCATTTGGAGGAAGTCAGTTTTCCATCAAATCCATCTAGTAGTTTGTTAAGCATTAATCGCTGACGATCATTCAGTGGAGTTTGACTATGTTTTTCCCAGAAACGAGCTTTTTTCAAAACGGAATCTAATACATCAGTACTATTGAGCAATGCATTTTCAAGACAAGATAAAAACCAGACCAACCATTCGGTTATATCGCTTGTTCCATGTTGAGATTTTTCTAAAATCGCATAGTATTTCTTTCGCTCAACGAGTATCTGGTTTGACATGCTGTAGAAACGCTGTGAACTTCCATCACTTCGGGCTAGTTGAAGGTCTGTTATAGCACGCGCAATACGACCATTTCCATCATCGAATGGGTGAATAGTGACAAACCAGAAATGTGCAATCGCAGCTTTCAGTACCGGGTCTATATTTGCTGATGCATCATTAAACCATTTTAAGAATAAATTCATTTCGGCTTCCACTAGATTCGGTTTAGGGGCTTCATAATGAACTTTCTCTTTACCCATTGCTCCAGAAACTACTTGCATATCACCACTCCTATACTTGCCGATTTCTATTTTAAACATACCACTAAAACCGGTCGGGAAAAGTGCGGCATGCCAGCCCAATAACCTTTCAGTGGTTATCGGTTTATCATAATTTTGCGTGGCATCAAGCATCATTTCTACAACACCATCCACATTTCTGGGCGAATCAACAAGACCCGATACTTCCAAACCTAATTTGCGAGCAATAGATGAACGTACTTGATCCTTATTCAGGATTTCTCCTTCTATTTCAGTTGATTTTAGAACATCCAATGTCAACGTAGAAAGTACAGCTTCCTCTTTTAATTTGAAGCCTAAACTCTCCATTTGTCCCAATAAGCGACCCTGCAAATGTCTTACATTAGCTAACAATATAAGCAGTTTGCCATTGTCCCATGTGAAATTCGGCCAATCCTTAGTCTGATATATATACATAAAGTTTACGATTTATTCTACGCAATTATTGCGACAAATATACTCCTTTTTCTCCGCATCACAAGCTTTCTTCGCATATTTTGCAAAGAAACTAATAAAAGAGTTGGCATTATCAATATTTTATATATTCTTGAGTCAGATATCATAGTGATATCCATGCTCTTTTAAATTATTGTAAGTACTGATAACAAGTAAGTTTGCACGTTGGATTAGGCGTGGGACTTGATTTTGTGCTATCGTAAAATATTGGTTAACAGTTGATTGTGGTTTTATTTCTACATTAGTCTATACCGCTTAAAGAAGCGTGGTAGTCGTAATGAATATCAGGTTTTTTTTAATAATAATAGTTATCAGAGCTATGTGGATATATCAATACCTAGTTCTCATAACTATTTATTCTAAATCTAATACCTATACGTACTGACATTAATTAGGTCATGCTATTTATTCCATCCAGTCTGAGCTTGTCTAATAATTATTTACATAATTTATGTTGGTTGTTGTGTTTAATAACATATATGTTATTGATGGAATATAGATATTTTTGCTTAGTTTTGTGCTTATATTGTAAAAAATACGCTATGAAAGATGTTAAGTTTAATTATAATCCACATATATCTGTGGATTGTGTTGTGTTCGGGTTCGATGGAGAGAAGCTTAAAATATTGCTAATTGAACGCAATATTGATGAAGGTAAAGAATTTTACAGTGACAAAAAATTACCTGGTAGTATAATATACGAAGAGGAGGGCCTAGATACGGCTGCTTCCCGTATATTGACTGAGCTTACAGGATTGAAGAATGTCTTTTTGACTCAATTTCATAGCTTTGGAGATCCTCAGAGGAGTTCTAATCCTAGAGATGTGAATTGGTTGGAGATGACTACTCAAACAAAAATTGGTCGCATTGTAACAGTTGCTTATATTGCACTAATTAAAATTGACCGCAAAATAGTATTTGATTCCGAAAGCACTACAGCTAAATGGTATGATCTTGATGATTTAGCAAACATGAAACTCGCATTTGATCATAATGAAATTGCTTTGAAAGCTTTGTCTTTTATGAGAAGATTTATTTCACTAGTTCCTAATGCTCTTTTTGAGTTGTTGCCAAAAAAATTTACTATGACTGAGTTGAGAAGTTTGCACGATATAGTGGTTGGGGTTACCTCTGATGTTAGGAATTTTCAAAAGAAAGTTTTACAAACACCTGGTCTAATTCCACTGGATGAAGTTAAAAAGAATGTTCCTCACCGTGCACCTAAACTTTATAGTTTTGACAAAAGAAAGGGTTCAAAGATATTCTTTTAATGTGTTCAGTTAGAATAAATAAAACAAAACTCAAATAAGTATAAATAACCATGTCAAGAACAGTTACATTATATTCTCTGCAATGGGGAGATTTAAAATTAGAAGAAATATGCCAAAAAGCAAAATCATTTGGATATGAGGGTCTTGAATTAGGATTGCCTGACCATCTTGATGTTCGTCAGACAGATATGTCGTATTATAATGGCATTAAGGATTTATTGAAAAAATATAATTTAGAATTACATACTATTTCCACCCATTTGATAGGGCAGGCGGTGTGCGATCGCATCGATGAAAGGCATAAAGGAATACTACCTAGTTACATTTGGGGTGATGGTGACCCAGAGGGTGTAAGACAGCGTGCTGCAGAAGAATTGATTCTTACAGGTAAGGCCGCAAGTATGTTGGGAGTTGATACTGTAGTAGGTTTTACAGGAAGCCCTATATGGCATATGTTATATTCTTTTCCTCCAGTTAGTGAAGCACTTATAGAAGATGGTTTTAAAGAGTTTGCGAAACGATTTACACCTATTTTAGATGAATATCAAAAGTTAGGAGTTCGTTATGCACTTGAGGTGCACCCTACGGAGATTGCTTTTGATACTATAACTGCAAAACGTGCATTGGAAGCGCTTAATTATCATCCTGCTTTTGGATTTAATTATGATCCTAGTCACTTGGGCTATCAGGGTGTTGATTATGTTGATTTCATTTATCAATTTCCAGATAGAATATTCCATGTGCATATGAAAGATGTATATTGGAGTGATACTCCAAAGCAAGTGGGAGTATTTGGTGGACATGTTGCATTTGGTGATCCACGTAGATACTGGAATTTTAGAAGTGTTGGAAGAGGAAAAATAAATTTTGAGGAGATAATAAGGGCTCTTAATGTTATAGGATATACTGGCCCATTATCTATAGAATGGGAGGATAGTGCTATGGATAGAGAGCATGGTGCACGAGAATCGTGTGAATTTACAAAGAAAATAGACTTTGAGATGAGTGGTCATGCATTTGATGCTTTTTTCTCTAAGAACAAATAAATATCAACTATTAAAATACATACACATATATAATGAAAGTAAAACGCTTGAAAATGGGTATGATTGGTGGTGGTTCCACAGGATTTATTGGGGCTATTCATCTTCGTGCTGCATTGATGGAAAATATGGTAGAGCTAGTATGTGGTTGCTTTAGTTCTAATGCAGAAGTCTCTAGAGAGTCAGGCAAAGCATACATGCTTCCAGATAACAGAGTGTATAGTACATATCAAGAGATGTTTGAAAAGGAGATGCAATTGCCAGAGAGTGAACGCATGGATTTTGTATCTATCGTTACTCCTAATCATCTGCATTTTGAGCCAGCAATGATGGCTTTAGATAGAGGAATACATGTGGTTCTTGATAAGCCAATGACATTTTCCTTAGAGGAGGCTAAGGCCTTAAAGTCAAAAGTTGAAGAGACTGGATTGAGATTGGCCCTTACTCATACTTACTCTGGTTATCCCGCGGTGAAGGAGATGAAACAAAAAATTGCTGAAGGCATGCTTGGGAAGTTGCGTCGTATCTATGTGGAGTATCCTCAAGGCTGGCTATCTGAAAGAATAGAAATTCAGAGTGGCAATAATGCTGGTTGGCGAACAGACCCCAAATTATCGGGAAAAGCTGGATGTATCGGAGATATTGGAGTGCATGCATGGCATTTAACTGAATATGTAACAGGCCTCAAAGTATTAGAAATTTGTGCAGAACTGAATACTTTTGTCCCAAATAGGGCTATTGATGATGATGGCGCTGCAATGATGAGAATGGAGGGTGGTGTAAGGGCTTTATTGTCTGCAACTCAGATAGCAAATGGCGAAGCTAATAATCTTAATATTAGAGTTTATGGTGAGAATGGAGGTTTGCAGTGGTTTCAACAAGACCCAAATAAGCTTTATCATAAACGAAATGGGTATCCCGAAGAGATATATCATGTTGGAGCAAACCATC
>JAAYFB010000315.1 GCA_012728465.1 Proteiniphilum sp.
AAGTTGAGCCCTATAAAATTAATCATTGAACAGTTCATCACCTAGCGTATTGAGACCAGATGATGATGGATTTTATTTTTCGATAGCCATTGATTGTAAATAACATCGCCTACATAGGGGTTTATATTTCTCAGATTCGCCTAGCACCACCTGCTTGTCATTATCTACAAGTCTAAATGTTTGATTGGCAAGCGAACCACAGTCCACACAAATTGCATGCACCTTAGTAACATCGTCAGCCACAGCACATAGGTTAGGCATTGGACCAAAAGGGTTTCTCTTGAAATCCATGTCCAGACCAGCTACAATTACACGCACACCCTGATCGGCAAGAGCTTGACATACGTCAACCAACCCCATATCAAAAAACTGAGCCTCATCAATACCCACCACCTCTACATCTGATGAAAGGAGCATTATATTACTTGAATGCTCTACAGGTGTGGAATGTATGGAGTTTTTGTCGTGGGATACCACAGCCTCTTGCGAATATCTAACATCGATAGCGGGTTTGAATATCTCTATTTTTTGCTTAGCAAAATTAGCCCTTCGTAGTCTTCTTAATAGCTCTTCAGTTTTGCCCGAGAACATAGATCCACACACCACCTCGATACGACCTACCCTTTGGGTTTCGTTCTGATTAAATTCGTTGTACATATTATTTACCTGTAACTATTTTCTTTATTTCATTCAATTTGTTCAAAGCCTCAATTGGAGTTAGATTGTTTACATCGGTACTTATTATCTCGTCACGCACCTGACTTAAAACTGGATCATCGAGCTGAAAGAAGCTTAACTGATATCCTTCCCGTTTTTCAACAATGTCTTTTATTGGCTTTTTTATTCCTTGTTGTCTGTTGGAGGACTCCATT
The DNA here is from genome assembly GCA_012728465.1 of Proteiniphilum sp. Taxonomy (GTDB): domain Bacteria; phylum Bacteroidota; class Bacteroidia; order Bacteroidales; family Dysgonomonadaceae; genus Petrimonas. Next base: position 873 of record JAAYFB010000315.1, read on the forward strand.
TGCTCTAGTATAGTTTCAGATCTCTTTGTAATGCTTTGTGGCATACCTGCCATTTTGGCCACATGAATACCAAAACTATGCTCGCTACCGCCTGCAACTAGCTTACGAAGAAATATAACCTTGTTATCGGCCTCTTTGACGGCCACATTAAAGTTTTTGATACGTTTAAATGATTTCTCCATCTCATTCAGCTCATGATAATGAGTGGCAAACAATGTTTTTGCTCTAGCTTTTGGGTTTTCGTGAATATACTCTACTATAGACCAAGCGATAGAAATACCATCGTAAGTGCTAGTTCCTCTACCCAGCTCATCAAAGAGCACCAAGCTCCTGTCTGATATATTATTTATTATATTAGCAGCCTCATTCATTTCCACCATAAATGTTGACTCGCCAAGTGAGATATTGTCTGATGCCCCCACACGAGTGAAGACTTTATCAACGAGCCCAATGTGTGCCGATTGTGCAGGCACGAAACATCCTATCTGTGCCATGATAGTAATTAAGGCAGTTTGTCGCAAAAGTGCTGATTTACCAGCCATGTTGGGACCTGTTATTATCATGATTTGCTGAGTATCAGCATCCAAATATACATCATTGGCAATGTAGGCTTCTCCAGGCGGAAGTTGTTTTTCGATAACAGGGTGTCTCCCCTCCTTAATATCTATGATGTCAGAATCGATTATTTCAGGACGTATATATTTATTCTCTTTGGATACTTTGGCAAACGAAAGCAAGCAATCGGCTCTGGCTACTATATTAGCATTCACTTGTATTGTAGGAATATAATCAATTAGGCTTTCGACTAATGAGTTATAAATTTGAGCCTCAAGAGCTACTATTTTTTCTTCAGCACCAAGTATCTTCTCCTCATACACTTTCAGCTCTTCGGTGATATATCTTTCGGCACTAACAAGAGTTTGCTTACGTATCCATGTTTCTGGAACCTTGTCTTTATGTGTATTTCGAACCTCTATGTAGTAGCCAAACACATTGTTGAAACCAATTTTAAGAGATGGTATTCCTGTCTCTTCACTTTTGCGCTGTTGCAATTGCATCAGATAGTCTTTACCAGAAAATGATATAGAACGCAACTCGTCGAGCTCGTCATTAACACCACTTTTGATAACTCCTCCCTTATTTAGCAAAGCTGGTGGGTCGGGGTGTATTTCCCTCTCTATCCTTTCTCGTATCAATGGGCAAGGGTTAAGCTTCTCACCCATCTCCTTTAGGCTCATATTGTTGGATGAAAGAAATGCATTTCTGATTGGTTCAATAGCAGATAGTGCCACTTTAAGTTGAACAACTTCACGAGGTGATATTCTGCCCACTGATGCCTTTGATATTAATCTTTCCAAATCACCAATGAGTGATAATTTTTGATCAAGAAGCTCCGTAAGCTCCACCTCTCTAAAGAAATTTTCTACTACATCCAATCTATTTTGAATAGGCTTTAGCTCCTTTAGGGGAAACACCATCCATCTTCTAAGCATCCTTGAGCCCATTGGTGAGACGGTTTTATCTAATATATTCAGCAAGCTCTTACCCCCCTCATTCATGGTGTAAACCAATTCGAGGCTACGAACAGTAAATTTATCTAATCGCACATATCTACTTTCGTCAATTTGTTTTAGGGATAAAATATGTCCCAACTGATTGTGTTGTGTAATATCCATGTAGTGCAATATAGCACCTGCTGCAACGACACCTAGTGAAAGATGATCGACACCAAAGCCCTTTAGGTTTTGAATATCAAAATGTGCAGTAAGCCTATCATTAGCAGCATCTTCGGTAAATATCCAATCATCTAGCTCAAAAATAAAATAGCCTGCACCAAAGCTCTCTTCAAATTTCTTTTTTCTTCCTCGTTCTATTAGTATCTCTTTGGGCGAAAAGTTTGATAATAGCTTATCCACTTCATCTCTATTACCCTCATATACTAAAAACTCACCTGTAGAAATATCTAGCAATGAAATTCCA
>JAAYFB010000316.1 GCA_012728465.1 Proteiniphilum sp.
AAATGTACCTTTATCGACTGTCGGTAAAGGTCTTGAAAAACTAACATAATGCTTTGAAGATGTTCCTCCCTATTGTTTTTTAATAAAAGGCTTACAACGCTTTCAAATACTTCAGACCATTCGCCCCCTGAGGCAGTTAGAATCAGTTCCCTTTTTTTGTCTTTCGAAACCAATGGATTAGCCAAGGCCGTATTGAATCCTTTTACATTGGCAATAACGCCCGTAATAAGCTTAGACTTTTCGTATGCCTCTTCGGTCATATTCATTTCCTGAACATATTCCAAAAATGCCACTGCATATCTTGTAGCTACTAACCCTGTATTCATATTTGTTCCTTAATGTTTTACGACAAATTAATTTCATCTACCAAACGAGAAATCATATCCATCTGTTCGTCTTTCTCTTTCAGATTTTTCCTCAATACCTTTTCGGCAATATCAACAGATAATAAAGCAATTTCACGCCTCATATCTGACAATGCAGCCTCTTTTTCTTGATTAATCTGTTTTCGAGCAACTTCCACAATGTGTTTTGCCTCTTTTGCGGCCTCCTCTTTAGCCTTCTCTAAAATAATGTCGCGTCGTTGAGTAGCGGTTTTAATAATATGGGCATGCTCATCTTTTGCGCTAGCTATTATCTTTTCGCTATCTGTCTTAACTTCTTCCAGTTTTTTGTAGGCCATTTCTGCTGCAAGTATAGACTCATCAATATACTTCTTGCGTTTGTCTAACGCTTTGGTAATGATGGGAAACCCAAACTTTGATAATATAAAGAGAACAGCCCCAAAGGATATAAGCATCCAAAAGAGTAGTCCCGTATCTGGTGTTAGTAAAGATGATGACATAATTTATTATCCTTAGTTATAGAATGAAGCCTAACACTACAATAGCAAAAAGAGCAACACCCTCGATAAGAGCAGCCGAAATAATCATATTCATTCTAAGATCAGATCCTGCTTCTGGCTGGCGTGCAATTCCTTCGGCAGTGGTGGATCCAATTTTTCCAATTCCAATTCCTGCTGCTATTGTTGCGATACCTATAGCTAATGCTTTACCTATAACGCCTAATTCTAGCGTGCTTGCTACTTGTAATAATAATGAACTTAACATAATGTCTTTTTTTAGTTTATATTGTTGTTATATTTTTTATTTATTATTCTATTGTTTGGACACTCTCTTTTGTCTCTCCCTCTGGGGTGCGTGCTAGTCCGATAAAGACTGCTGATAGGAGTGTGAATATATATGCTTGAATGAAGGCTACTAGTATTTCTAGAAGGCCAATGAAAATTCCAAATAGTATTGCTACCATTGTCATTGCTCCATTGGTGGCTGCACCAAGTTTAGCTGTTACAAATATCACGGATGTTAATCCTAATACAATTGAGTGTCCAGCAGTTATGTTGGCAAACAAACGTATCATCAACGCAAAAGGCTTAGTGATAGTTCCAATTATCTCAATAAGAGGCATGATTGGTGCGGGAGCCTTTAGCCAAGTGGGGACGTCGGGCCAAAATATGTCTTTGTAATAGGCCTTTGAGCCTGTGAGATTGACTACCAAGAATGTGGTTAAGGCTAATACCAGTGTTACTGCAATATTTCCAGTTACGTTGGCTCCTCCTGGAAATATGGGAATAAGCCCCATCAAGTTGTTGAGCAGTATGAAGAAAAATATTGTGAGCAAAAATGGAGTAAACCTCTGATACTCTTTTCCGATAGATGGTTTTGCCACTTCATCCACAATGAATGTTACAACAATCTCTATCAGCCCAACTAGTCCTTTGCTAGTACTCATCGAGTCCCTTCGTTTGTAGAATTGAGCCACGCTCATCACTATCACTATCAGTAGTATGGATGTTAACACCAATGATGTAGCATTCTTAGTTAGCGATATATCAAAAGGTGCGATTTCTGCTCCTGATGAGTCCTTTTCCACAATCTTACCTGCATGTTTACCCTCTTGGGCAATGTAAAACTGATTGTACTTTGAGTTGGGGTTATGTAGCTCCGAAGATAGAAATATATTCCACCCACTCTCTTTGCTATGCAAAATGATGGGTAGGGGGATAGATATATCCTTGTCCTTCCACTTCATAAAGTGCCATTCGTATGAGTCGCCAATGTGAGACATAATCATCTCTTTGACATTTATGTCTGTAGTCTCCTCAGTGTTTGTTTCAGCGACAGCCAACGTTGAAGCATCTTGTGCAGATACGTTGATAAATGACAAAAGCAATGATAGTGTAAAAAGCAGAATTATATTATTTGTTCTTTTCAGCATTTTCTAAATTTGATTGTTGTTTTTTATTTTGCTTATGCCAATTTTCGATTTGCACATACATATATGTTTCGAAGAATAGATATAATATATAAAAAGCCCCAAGCATTATTGCAAAGCTCCTGATTTCGGCTCTATCTAAAAGCCAATAAATTAATCCTAGAATTAATGTGGTAAACATCTTTAACCCACGCTCCATCATCAATGTGCTTATTAGGCGTGTTGAGGTGTCGTACTTTACTCGCGACAATACACTAATAGAAATGCAACCTACTATAAAGAAGTAGATTGGAATAATAGGGTAGTCTTTAAACGCTAGTTCAGGGTGAAATTGTATCAATATCATCCATGAACCAAATCCAATGATGATTACAAATAGTGCTAGAAGTATATACAGTTTTTGTCTTAGCTTTTTCATTTCTTAAATGATTCTATGCACACGGTTACACTATTATTTTTTACTTCCACAAACCCGTCTATCACCTCTATTTCAGTAACCTTTCCTTTTGATGAAAATACTATCTTCCCTTTTGATAAAGAGGAAATAATTGGGCTATGATTTTTTAGAATGGTGAAGGCACCCTTACTGCCAGGCAGTGTGACTGTAGATACCATCCCCTCAAAGATGCTCCCCTCAGGAGTGTATATTCTTAAAGCTATATTATCCAAAGCAATATCTCCTATTTGTTGGCCTCGGCCATTAGTTTATCACCTTTGGCTATGGCATCATCAATGGTTCCCACATTTAGGAAAGCCATCTCTGGATAGTCATCGAGCTCTCCATCAAGTATCATTTTGAAGCCTCTGATGGTCTCTTCGATAGGAACCATAACGCCTGGTAGCCCAGTAAACTGTTCTGCTACGTGGAATGGTTGTGAAAGATATCGTTGCACCTTACGTGCTCTATTGACTGTAATTTTATCTTCATCCGAAAGCTCCTCCATCCCCAAGATTGATATTATATCTTGAAGCTCCTTGTTTCTTTGAAGAATTTGAATCACTCGTTGAGCAGTATTATAATGCTCTTCGCCCACAATCTCGGGAGTAAGTATTCGTGATGTTGATTCAAGTGGATCAACCGCTGGGAAAATTCCCAATCCTGATATTTTTCTGCTTAGCACGGTGGTAGCATCTAGATGCGAAAATGTGGTGGCAGGTGCAGGGTCTGTTAAGTCGTCAGCGGGCACATATACTGCTTGTACTGATGTGATAGAACCCTTATTTGTTGATGTAATTCGCTCTTGCATTGCACCCATTTCGGTGGCTAGTGTAGGTTGGTATCCTACTGCCGATGGCATACGGCCAAGAAGTGCTGATACCTCAGAGCCAGCCTGTGTGAAACGGAATATATTATCGATAAAGAACAATATATCTGATTTACCCTCAGTGTTCATGTCTCTAAATGATTCTGCCAATGTCAGTCCTGATAGCGCCACTGACGAGCGTGCACCTGGAGGCTCATTCATCTGACCGAACACAAGTGTGGCTCGAGATTTCTCCAGCTTGTCATAGTCCACTTTCGATAAGTCCCAGTGTCCAGCTTCCATGCTTTTTTTAAACTCTTCACCATAGTCGATAATGCCCGATTCAATCATCTCGCGAAGTAGGTCGTTTCCCTCTCTTGTTCGCTCGCCCACGCCAGCAAATACTGAGAAGCCGCCCTTGCCTTTGGCAATATTATTTATTAGCTCTTGAATTAGTACAGTTTTTCCTACACCAGCACCACCAAACAGTCCAATTTTTCCACCTTTCGAGTATGGTTCAATTAGGTCTATTACTTTTATTCCTGTAAATAGTACTTCGGTAGTTGTGGTCAGGTCCTCAAATTTAGGTGGCTCTCTGTGTATGGGGTTGTGAGCATCTTTTTCCAAATCTTTCAGTCCATCAATAGCATCTCCAGTTACATTAAGAAGACGACCTCTAGTCTTAAGTCCCGAAGGCATATTAATGGGACTGCCACTTGCAATTACTGGCATTTTTCGTCTCAATCCATCTGTAGAGTCCATAGCAACTGTGCGTACAGTGTTTTCGCCAATATGCTGTTGCACCTCTAATACAATAGGTTTTCCATTATCTCTAATTACAGTAAGTGCATCATTGATAGCTGGCAGGTCTGCGTTTCCAGTTCCATTTAGTTCGAAATAGACATCCACTACTGGACCAATGATTTGAGAAATATGTCCTGTAAATTCATTCATTTTATTGAGCTATTATTTTTCGATTACATAGATAAACCTATAAGTAGTTTGCTTTGTTTTCTATTCCCACAAAATTAGCTAAACATATTAGCATAACAATAGATAAATGACAATCTAACATCTTTTTGAGTAATATGTATTAATATTAATTTTAAAAGATGACTTTTAGTATTGAAGTGTAGATGTATGTGGTATAGATTATTCTTTTGTATCTTTATTTATACTTTTTGCTTCAAATCACAAAAAGGGCCACACCCTAAGGTGCCGCCCTTTTAAAAAAGCTATTACAGCCTGCCAACTATCTCATTGGCAAAGCGTACAATTATTTAGATAACATCTTTCTCCATATCCCCATCTTTGCTTTCGGCCGAAGATGTGTTTGCTAAATTAGAGGGTGTGATACCAATCTTACCTTTCGGTGATGTACCCTTATTGCTATCCTCCTTTTCGGTGGCTGGAATGGTCACTTGCTTGGTGGACTCGATATTTGCCTTGTCAACATTTAGTGCTGTGGGAGTTATGTTTTGCGAAGATTTCATTTCTTCGTCATCAGCATAAGACAAGTTTGCCCCACTTGTCGGAGCAATGTTTGTGTTGTCTTCGTTGTTCTCCTCTTTCTTTTTCAGCCTGTTGGTTTTGGC
>JAAYFB010000317.1 GCA_012728465.1 Proteiniphilum sp.
ACTTCAAGTTATTGAGAAAAAGAGTGACCTTGAAGAAATAACAGGCATAGATGATGGCAATCGTGAGACGATAATAAATATCACAATAAAAGAGGATAAAAAACGAGGATGGATAAATAATATTCAAGCAGGATTGGGAAACCTTACTCAGGATGTGTCTCTAGATAATACTCGGTACGAATCGCGTAGTATGTTTAATCGTTTTGTGGGAGATAATAAATATAGCTTGGTGATAAACGCAAATAATAACTCTCAGCGAGGGCAGGGAGTAAATTCAAATGAATCACTCGGGCTAAATATGATAAATGTGTTTAGTCCAAAGTTTAAGATGACTGGTGATTTGTCTTACAATAGAGGTAGCAGTTTTGTGCAACGAAAGAGTTTTCGACAAAATATTCTCGTAGATAGCACTTCGTATAGGAGTAATGAGTCGGAGTCCCGAAATAATGATCATAACATTTCTCTAAATTATCGATTTGAGTATAAACCAGACGAAAAAACTACAATATTGTTTATCCCTAATGTGTCGCTATCTAGGTCATTCTCCAATGATACTTCATATACTGCCACGATGGCTGGTGATGCTGATATGAGTGAGGTGAATAATAGTTCGCGTAGAGGATCTAGTAGTTCGCAAAATCTGAATATGTCGGGTAACCTAATTGCTTCTCGCGAATTTGCAAAAAAGGGGAGAAGAATTACCTTGAATTTAAGTGGTAATATTGGCAATAACGATCAGTTGGGATATAATAAATCTGTAAGTGAATTTGCCCTAATGCCCAATAGAAATCAATATCTAAATCAAGAGGCTAAAACTCTTAATAAATCAAATAGCTTTAATGTTAATGCTTCGTACGTAGAACCAGTTCTTACTAGTAGCTTCTTGCAGTTCTCATATAATATTCGTAAAAATATGAGTCATAATATGCGCAACACATTTGAATATGATCCCGAACAGGATGATTTTACCATTCTAAACCCAGAGTATAGCAAAAGTTTGCTTAATAGCTTTTTGAATCAGAATATATCACTTAGTTTCAGAACTGTGAAAGAAAAGTATAGCTATAATGCAGGAGTAAGTATAGTGCCATCGTACATCAAGAGTAAGAGTTATATCAAAGATGGTATTGCCGAAGGAGTAGATTCGATAGTGCATGCACCAGATGGGCGAAATGTTGTTAATTATTCACCCAATGGTGACTTTACCTATCGTTTTAATAAAGATAAGAACCTTCGTTTTTCTTATAATGGTAGCACGTCTCAGCCATCTATATCTCAATTAGACCCTACTGAAGATTTAACTAACCCTCTTAATATACGTTCGGGAAACCCAGATTTGTTACCTTCATTCTCAAATAATATGTCATTGGTGTATAATTTTTCAAATAGAGAAAATCAACAATCGCTCAGGGCTAACGTGTCGTATAGTTTTGTAGTGAATCAGATAATAAACCGAACGATATATGAGGCCAATACAGGTGTGCAACGAACTATGCCTATTAACCAAAATGGTATGTGGAATACTAATGCTAATATCTTATATAGCATGCCATTAGATAAGGAAAAGAAGGTTCAGTTTAGCACCAATACTGATGCATCGCTCAGAAATCAGATAGGATATATGTCCTTCAAAGAGGATACGGAAACTAAGAACGTAGCCAAAACTTTCTCGGTGAGCGAAAACTTGAGTGTAAGTTATAGGCACACATGGTTTTATTTGCAAGCACGTGGAGTGGTTAGATACTCAACAACTCAAAACTCCTTGGAAGCAAAAAAAAATCAAGAGGATATTAATTATAGAGCAAGCTTAAATTCACAATTTAACTTCCCTAAAGATTGGGTTTTTGAGTCCTCACTTCAATACTCAGGACAGAGTGGTTTG
>JAAYFB010000051.1 GCA_012728465.1 Proteiniphilum sp.
GTGCAAGCTAGCTTTGCATATCTTGATAGCGACCTTAATGACAAGTCAACTCAATTTACCTTTATGCCTACCGCTCAATATTACTTGCCCTTTGGTAGCGTGCTTCGCCCATCAATACAGGTGGGAGCTGGATATGTAAACTTAAGTCAATCTGTACCAATAACTAACAACTCAACATCTAGACACTCGTTTGGAGGCTTCACTTGGGCAGCAGCCGCAGGTGTGTCATACTTTATTAAAAAAAGTATATCCTTAGATTTTGGTGTGCAATATGCTGACATAAATGCAAGTTATTCGGGCAACACATCTGTTAAAGTAAAAACAAAAGGAGTTGGTGGCACAATTGGAATCTCACTTTATTTATAATCCAATAATAGAAAACAACAGTAATAAATATGAAAAATAAAACAATTGTAGCAATTGCAATTATAATGACGGTTGCTTGCTCAAACATATTTGCTCAAACGGAAAAGGGTAGCTTTATACTGGGTGGCAATACTTCTTTTTCAGTAACACATAATGATACTGAAGTACATGGTGAAAAAACAAAGATGACAAACATAATGCTACAACCATACGCAGGCTATTTTATTTTTAATAAATTTTCTGCTGGTCTTAGTATTGATTACGACTATTCTTCAACTATCAAAAGTGCTGATGTATCTGTACTTACAGATTTTAGATACTATTTTACCAACTCGAGTGTGAAGCCATTTGTAAAGCTTAATGCAGGCTACTCAAATCAATTATTGGATGTAGGGCATAACCCAGTTTCATTTAGAACCAATGCTCATGGTCTAAAGTTGGGAGCAGGTGCTGGTGTTGCTATATTCTTTAAAGATAATATGTCGATAGACATCACAGGTCAATACTTCTACTCTAACCTTAAAAGAGTGGCTGGTGGAACTGATGGAGGTTTTTATGATACTTCAAGAAGATTGAAAGCAAAAGTTGATGAGCTAAGGTTGTTTATTGGCTTCTCGGTATATTTGTAAACAAAGATATTGAAAAACCTTTATATTTGTTTTGAGCATAAACGTTATCTATGGCAACAACAATTATTATTGACGACAGCAGCATCCAAACCAAACAATTGATATAGTATATAAAAAACACTACCCATTGCTAAAGTTGTGGATAACAAAAATAACAGCTTAGAGGAAGCGGCCACAAAGTATGGTTCTGTAAGTATGGATGAGTTTTTTGATGAGTTGGATGACAAAATTAAAGAACACTTTAAGAATGCGTAAAGTGATAGTTTCTAATCAAGTAATAAAAAAGATAGTTGACCTATAGTCTTTTCTTATTAATGGCTTAAAGTTATCAGAAGAGGCATCATTAAAAAGAAGTAGCAGAATGAGACTGTTTGTACACTCTCTTGCCAATTTAGTCGATTATCCCACTTGTCGATTTAAAAAGTGGCTAAAGCTAAACTTAAGGTGTGCTGTTTTTGAAATAGATTGGGTGTTTGCTTATGAGCGTTTTGATGATGGCATTATTATTATAGATATGTAGCATACGTCTTTACTAAAGGAATAGTGGCGAACTATCCTTAGACAAATACAGTGATTATCACACTTTGACAATATAAACATTGATTTTACACCAACCTTTGCACTGTCACAGTACAATATATGCGAATTATCGCACTATCACAGTGCAATTTTACTATATTTGCAAAAACTATATAGTTATGGAAAAGTTATTCGAGTACTCCAACAGGCTTATAAATGAGACTGATACAAAGTTTCTAAGATATATGCATAATGAAATCAATTGGAACAATCGCATGATTGGACTAATTGGCCCACGAGGCGTGGGCAAAACTACCCTTGTTTTGCAATATATCAAACAGCATTTAAACCCCATTGAAACACTATATATCACAGCAGAAGATTTCTATTTTGTAGATAATAGAATAATTGACTTGGTAGATACCTTTGTAAAATTCGGTGGTAAATATCTTTTTATTGATGAGATCCATAAATATAAAGATTGGGCAAAAGAATTAAAACTAATATATGATTATCACAAGGATTTGAATGTTGTATTCACTGGTTCATCAGTATTAGATATCAAAAAGGGAGCATCCGACCTTAGTCGTAGAGCCGTTATCTACAACATGCAAGGTTTGTCATTTAGGGAATATCTTAAACTATTTCATGATATATCAAGCCGAACATACTCTCTTGAAGATATAATACAACATAAAGTAGATATCCCAGAACTTGAACGACCTCTACCACTTTACACAGATTATTTAAAGGAGGGATACTACCCCTTCGCACTGGAGGATGACTATGACATTAAACTATCACAAGTTATAAATCAAACTTTAGAGAATGACATCCCTATTTATGCAGAAATGAATGTGGCTACTGGACGAAAGCTTAAACAATTGCTATCTATTATTTCTAAAAGTGTACCATTTAAACCCAACATGAGCAAGATAGCCGAAATGTCATCAATAAGCAGGAACAATGTAGCCGACTATTGCCTTTACATTGAAGAAGCAGGCATGATTGCTCAACTAAGACACAGCACAAGTGGAATTAGGGGCTTAGGCAAAGTGGATAAGATATATCTAGACAATACAAACCTTATCTACAACCTAGCAAATGATATGTCAAACATTGGCAATATAAGAGAAACGTTCTTTCTTAATCAGATGCGAGTAAAATATGATGTAATAGCTTCACCCATTGCAGATTTTAAGATTAATGACATCATCTTTGAGGTGGGAGGAAAGAATAAAGCACAAAAGCAAATTAAAGATACCAATAATGGATATGTAGTGAAAGACGACATAGAGAGTGGATTCTTAAACGTAATTCCATTGTGGCAATTTGGGTTGACATACTAAGCATTAACCCAACTTTCAATCCCAACAACATATCTAAAACCCCATAATGTTTGATATTTCAAACAAAAACACTACATTTGTTTTAAATATCAAACGTTATGAGAAATAAGAAAACAATATTATTACCTCGTCTTGTTTCTATTCTTGAGGAAATGGGCGAGAATATTAAGCTTGCTCGATTGAGAAGAAGGCTATCGGTAGAACAAGTGGCAGAGCGAGCAGGTATTTCTAGATCTACGTTATGGAATATAGAAAAAGGTTCTGCGGGAACGTCTTTGGCAGCTTACACACAGGTGCTACATGTTCTAGGACTTGAGAAAGATTTACTATCAATAGCCAAGGATGATGAGTTAGGCAGAAAACTACAAGATGCAAATTTGCAAACTGGTCTTAGAGCACCCAAAAGTTAGCCATTATGAGATATAAAAAAATATTTGTATATGCAGACTGGGTAGAATTAGAAAAACCTACACTTATGGGTAGCCTATTTGTTGATATTCTAAGAGGTAAAGAGATTATTTCTTTTGAGTATTCCGATGAATGGCTTAAATCGAACCAGTTACATTTATTAGATCCTGATTTAGGGCTTTATCCAGGGAAACAATATATTAATGATGAAAAACCTAACTTTGGATTATTTCTAGACTCTTCTCCCGATAGATGGGGACGTGTTCTGATGAGACGCAGAGAATCTATTCTTGCAAATGCAGAAAATAGGCCAATGAAAATACTTAATGAGTCCGACTTTTTGTTAGGCGTGTATGATCTGCATCGAATGGGGGCATTACGATTTAAGATAGAACCTGATGGTGAATTTTTAGATAATAATGCCGAATACTCTGCTCCACCATGGACATCCCTGAGAGAACTAGAGCATGCTAGTCTAGAGCTAGAAAACAATATAGAACAAGACAATCCAGATTTACTTAGATGGATAAACTTGCTAATGGCACCAGGCTCCTCATTAGGAGGTGCTAGACCAAAAGCAAGTGTTCAAGATACCTATGGAGAACTTTGGATTGCTAAGTTTCCTAGTAACAGCGACACAATTGATATAGGTGCTTGGGAAATAGTTGCTAATGTTCTAGCAGCTAAATCTGGTATAGCAACAGCGAAGGGGTTAGTTAAGAAATTCAATAGTAAGCATCACACTTTTTTGACTAAACGTTTTGATAGAATTGCTGATGGAAAGCGATTACATTTTTCGTCTGCAATGACATTGTTGGGATACAATGATGGAGCAAATGCAGATGAAGGTGTTAGCTACCTCGAACTAGTGGAGTTTATCATACAAAATGGAGCAAAAGTGAATGAGGATTTAGAAGAATTGTTCAAAAGAATTGTATTTTCTATTGCTATAAGTAATACCGATGATCATTTAAGAAATCATGGTTTTATTTTGACTCAAAATGGATGGATACTATCCCCTGCCTATGACTTAAATCCTAATCAATATGGTATGGGACTAAAGCTAAATATTTCTGAACATGATAATTCTTTAGACTTTAACCTAGCATTGAGCGTTGCCTCATTCTTTAGACTTTCTGATAAGCAAGCAGCTGAAATAATTGATAATACTAAGAAGGTTGTTTCAAGTTGGAGAGAAGTTGCAACCAATTATAGAATACCCAAATCGGAGCAAGATATGATGAGAACTGCTTTTAGTAGAGTAGAGTAGAATAAACATCAGCCCAACTATCAATCCCAACAACATATCTAAAACCCCATAACGTTTGATATATCAAACAAAAACAGCATATTCGCTTGATATATCAAACAAAGTATGCTGTTTTAATATTATTACACGTTTGAAAACGTAATGATATCGGGCGAATATTTAGCCCCTACACCAATTTATCGATCCATTGTTCTCTATCGCCTGGCAATAAGTCCACAACTGGAATCTCTATTAATGTATATGCACCTGGTACTTGTCGCATAGCTGCACGAGCTGCACTAACCATTACTTGAGCAGTAAGGGCAGGATTATTGATACGCATATCAAACTTGAATACTTGATTGTGTGTGCTGCCTGAAACTCCTTTTCGCTCCATCATCACACCATGGCCAACATCCTTAAGGATATTTATATCATCAACTTTAAATACACGAGTATCGTCA
>JAAYFB010000052.1 GCA_012728465.1 Proteiniphilum sp.
CAATTAAATATTATTGTTAAGGGTGATGTGGATGGATCTGTTGAAGCACTAGCAGACTCATTAATACGCCTATCAACCGAAGAGATACAAATTAATGTAATCCACAAAGCTGTAGGTCAAATATCCGAATCAGACGTAACTCTAGCTGCTGCATCAGATGCAATTATTATTGGATTCCAAGTAAGACCATCACTAGGAGCACGTAGAGAAGCAGAAAAAGATGGAATTGACATCAGACTATACTCTATAATATATGATGCTATAGAGGAGGTAAAGGCTGCTATGGAAGGTATGCTTACACCTGATATTAAGGAAGAAATAATTGCTAACGTTGAAGTACTCGAAATATTTAAGATAAGTAAAGTTGGCACTATTGCGGGTTGTATGGTAAGAGATGGCAAGATCAAACGTAACAGCAAAATAAGACTCATACGTGATGGTATAGTTATTTTCACTGGAACACTCGATTCATTAAAGAGATTTAAAGATGATGTTCGTGAAGTTGCATCAGGATATGAGTGCGGACTAAACATCAAGAACTTTAACGATATCAAAGTTGGTGATGTTGTTGAAGCTTATGAAGAAGTTGAAGTGAAGAAGTCGTTAGACTTTGAATAAAAAGATAAGGGAGCTAACTATAATATTAATCAATCAGATGACGTATTATAGCTAGCCTCTTTATATAGAAAAACCAGTTTACATTGTACTTTTATGTCCATACCTAGCCGCATTTGCAAATATTGTAAATGCGGCTAGAACACACAAAAAGTACATTGTCAATCAAAAGGTTTAATACAATTGATTTTCTATTAATATTAAGTTTATATATTATGACCAAGTTTAAATTGATTTTCATTAGTGCACTACTCTTTATTAGTAGTGTAGTGGCAGCACAAGACTTCATACAAAATCAGAATCAGACGATAACCATTGCGTATGTAAACTCTATTGAGCTACTTGAGGGTTTTAAAGAGAAAGAAGAAGCTTCTGAAAAGATTCTTAGCTTAAGCGACAATTATAAAAAGGAGCTAGAGATAATGCAAAATGAGTATAATAAAAAGTATTCAGATTACATTACTTATCAAAACTCCCTTACCGATAATATCAAGCTTAGAAGAATGCAGGAACTCACAGAACTGGAAAATAGAATTCAACAATTTATGAAGCTTGCGCAAGAGGATATTGAACAACAGGAACAATTAATGCTTAATCCGCTAAAGGAGAGAGTTATGAACGCTATAAAGCAAGTAGGAATTGAAAATAACTTTACGGTTGTATATGATTTAGCAGACCCAAGCATAGCATTTATTAATCCAAATGCTGTTGATGCTAATGCACTTGTGAAGCGAAAGCTAGGTCATTAATTTAACTCCTAACAGCACAACACACGCCAAGTGATAGTTGATTCTAATCAAATAAAGGCCCCCATTGGTGTATTTGATTCAGGTTTCGGTGGCCTTACAGTGCTAAGCGAAATAAAATCATTATTACCTGAATATAGCTATATATATTTGGGAGATAATATGCGAGCACCATATGGAAACCGTTCATTTGACACTGTATATGAATTTACTTTGAATGCAGTTAAGTGGTTGTTTAGTCAAGGATGTCATTTAGTTATTTTGGCTTGCAACACTGCATCTGCAAAAGCACTAAGAAGCATTCAGAGAAGGGATTTGCCTCAAATAGACTCAAGCAGAAGGGTATTGGGTGTAATACGTCCAACAGTCGAAAGCATTGCTAGCATAACAAATACAGGCCATGTAGGAATCCTAGGAACCTCGGGAACAATAAAGTCCAAATCGTACGAGATAGAGATATCAAAACTTAGCCCTGAAATAAAAGTTTCGACCGAGGCATGCCCAATGTGGGTGCCATTAGTTGAAAATAATGAATACGATAAACCTGGAGCAGATTATTTTGTGAAACAGCATGTCGATAACCTTCTAAGTAAAGACAATAATATAGATACTATTATACTAGGTTGCACACATTATCCACTTTTGGTAAATAAAATAAATAAATTTATCCCTGATAACATCAAAATTATGTCACAGGGAAATTTTGTGGCAGAAAGCTTGAAAGACTATTTATTCAGACATCCAGAAATGGAATTTAAAATTGAAAAAAAATCAGATATTAGATTCTATACTACTGATTCTTCAGATGATTTCAACATGTTTGCATCATTATTATTTAACGAAGAAATTATCGCGCAAAAAGTAACAATTTAATAATATGAACAATTGGTTCGATATAATTGTATTGGCAATACTCCTTATTGTGTTTGTACAAGGCTACCGCAAAGGTTTAATAATGATGGCTATTGAATTAGGAATAGTTATTATTGCCACAATATTTGGAGGAACATTAGCACAAAAGATACTCCCAATATTAGAATCCGTAACAAGCATGTCGCCAAAATGGGCAAATGTTATTTCATATATACTTGCGTTTGTGGCTATTGCATCTGTACTATCATTAATAGGAAAAGTGGTTCAAAAACTATTTAAAGTTATAAATTTAAATTTCTTGAATAGAATTGGAGGAGGTATCCTATCAATGGGTATCAGTATGATTATTTTAAGCATAGTAGTCAATTTGATACTAATTTTAGACACTAATAATAGTATAATCACTCCAAAAATAGCATCTAGTTCATTCTTCTATGAAGGAGTTCAGGCAGTAGTACCTGCTGCAACACCCTATCTAAAGTTTGATTTAATAGAAGAAATTATTCCCGATGACTATATCAAACAAAGGGAACAAATTAATAACGGAAATATAGACTCATCATACCAAAAAAGATATTTCGATGTAGATTCAATATAGTAATCAATAAGATCAAAAAAAATCCCCAGATTAATTTTGTAAATTCCAAATTAATTACTACTTTTGCATTCGCTTCTAACAAAGAAACATACGAATGTTTGACATAACATAATGTTTAAACATCAGGTCCTATAGCTCAGTTGGTTAGAGCACCTGACTCATAATCAGGGGGTCACAGGATCATGCCCTGTTGGGACCACAAGAAAATAAACCTCTGTTATATCTACAACGATATAGTAGAGGTTTTTTAGTATTAAAATATATAGAAAGACAAAAAGTTACTCCATGTTTATCGTCATCCTATTCATGCTTTCAGGCATTATTGTTGGCTATTTACTCAGACATAAAAATCTAAGTTGGATAAGCAAAGCAATAACCATTCTTATATGGACACTGTTATTTCTTCTAGGAATTGAAGTCGGTGGAAATAAAGAAATTACAAACAATTTACACCTTATTGGGGTTGACGCCATAATAATATCATTAGGCGCAATTACTGGAAGTATTATAGGTGCAAAATTATTATGGAACTGGATAAATAAAGACAAAAAATCATGAGAGGAAGCATAATTATTATACTGTTCTTTATCGTTGGCATACTTATAGGCTCAAGTGACTTTTTTATTGAAATTAATAGCAACAGTTTAAGCTTTTATGCATTGTGTACCTTAATGTTTTTAGTAGGCATGAGTATAGGAGGTGATTCTAAAATTTTGAAGAGCTTCAAAAGTCTAAATCCAAAACTGATCCTATTACCTCTCATTACTATAATTGGAACGTTAGTTGGTTCTGCCTTAGTTAGCTTTATTCTATCAGGTCGCTCATTAACAGACTGTCTCGCAGTTGGTTCGGGATTTGGGTATTACTCTCTTTCTAGCATCTTCATCACTGAATACAGAGGAGCAGAGCTTGGAACTGTGGCACTATTATCAAATATTATTCGAGAAATTATCACTCTACTATTTGCCCCGTTATTAGTAACTTACTTTGGAAAACTTGCACCTATATCATCTGGAGGTGCAACCACAATGGATACTACCCTACCAATAATAACTAGATATTCGGGAGAATCATTTATTATTGTGTCTATTTTCCATGGCTTTGTGGTTGACTTAAGTGTACCATTTTTAGTTGTGCTATTTTGTTCTATTTAGTTCATTGCTGTTGAAGAATGATTAAATCCTACACCACCGCATTAGTTTTAATATCTAAAAGATAATATCAAAGCTATTTATCTATCAAATTACTTTCAAAACAGGGGAATAATTGCATATTAGTCAATTCATATCTAAAAAAGCTATTATTTGACAATAATCTTGTAAATTTGCATCTCAATAAACAATTTAGAAAATTCATACAACATGCTTACAGTTGAAAAAATTGGTGGAACATCTATGTCGCAATTTCAAGATGTGCTACAAAATATTATAAAAGGAAATAGAACAGAGAGCGAGCTGTATAACCGCATATTTGTGGTGTCGGCATACAATAACGTAACAAATTGGTTGTTAGAACACAAAAAAACTGGGGAACCAGGTATATACAATAAGTTTTTAAACGGTGAAGACTATAGTAGTGCATTAGATACATTTTGCCAGAGGCTACTACTTATCAATGACGGTTTTGCAGATATTGGTCTTGATCTTAAGGAGGCACGAGATTTTATCCGATTCAGAGTTGATCAATCAAAGACGTTACTTTATAGCCTTAGCAAAGTACTTGCGTCTGGTTATGTAAACATGGATGATATACACCTTGCAGCAAGAGAAATACTTGCATCCATTGGTGAAGCACACTCGGGATGGAACTCAACTAATATCCTTAACAATAATGGGATAAATGCTCGCTTCATTGACCTATGTGGATTTAATGATAACGAGCCACTTACAATAGATCAGCGAATTCACAAAGAGTTTTCGGGAGTTGACTTTAGCAATATAGTTTGTGTTGCTACAGGATACACTAAAGGAACTGAAGGAATTATGCGTGCTTTTGACCGAGGATATTCGGAAGTTACATTCAGCAAAATAGCTGTAGAAGTAAATGCTGACGAAGCAGTGATACATAAAGAATATCACTTATCAAGCGCAGATCCGAAAATTGTAGGAGTAGAAAACAGCATACCTGTTGGCCAAACAAACTACATAATTGCCGATCAACTTGCAGATATTGGTATGGAAGCTATTCACCCAAAAGCAGCAAAACCTTTAGAACTTGCAGGAATAAATATTCGTATCAAAAATACTTTCGAACCAGAACACCCAGGAACTCTTATTTCTAGAGACTACGTCTCACCCGAGCCACGTGTTGAGATTGTATCTGGATCAAGACAAGTGTTAGCGATTGAAATACACGATCCAATGATGGTAGGTGAGGTAGGTTTCGATGGTCGTATTATGAGTCACTTCGTAAAACTTGGCGTTAGTTATATTTTAAAATCAACGAATGCCAACTCCATCACAATGGTTGTTTGGGAAAACGAAAAAAGCAAGGAGCTTATTAAGGTTCTAAAAGAAAATTTCTATCAAGTGGTAACCAAGCCATCTGCTATAGTTAGCACTATGGGATCTAACATTGCAATGCC
>JAAYFB010000318.1 GCA_012728465.1 Proteiniphilum sp.
GAGGCGTTTTTGGAGCCAAAGCTGTTGTTTAGCTTCAAGAATTGGAGTTTTTTCATCAAAAAAGGGCAAATCTCATTTGTGGTTCAGAGTGATTTGTTTTAAAAAGGGCAAATCTCATTTGTGGTTGAGGGTGATTTTTAACGACCGTTCACAATCGCAAAAATGACTACCATTAATTATCAGTTAGTTATCATTTTTAGGTCTCATTTTTGGTTAAATATTTAACAGTGTGTGTTTTGGTCGAGTTAAATTGGTTAACATAATTGTTGGGTGGAAATAGGTCAATTGTTAATTATGATAATCATCGAGGAGAAGAGCCTGCGTAGGTTAGTTGATTAGATGATTAACTTTCTTGATTTAAGAAAATAGAATACTTTTGGATTGGGCACATGGTATGCCAAAATTGGTTATGACATTTATAGTGTGTGTAGAAAGATAAATAAATCCCTTTTGGGGTCTAGATTTACCTTTTTTCTGAATCTATTTCTTCTTGTCTGCACCGTTCTAATGCCAACAGAGGTATATTTAGCTATATCTTTTGTAGAGATGTTTAGATATATCATTGCACAAAGCTTTATATCAGTATTAGATAGTCCATCATGAAGGGATATCAATTTATTGTAGAATTGAGGATAAGTGTCTCTAAAGGTGCTTACGAATGCAGAGTCGTCTGATTTAGCTAACTCCATCAAGTGTTCAAGATTATTATTTTGTTCGGTCTCGGTATGACGGGTATCATTTTTTACTTTGCTCTCTTTGGTGGCTTGGTTTTTAATTTTGTTTTTGAACCCTGATTTCAAGTTGTAAAAGCACTTTACTAAAAGGATGTTTTGGTTTGTGTATGTGTTTTTATAATAATGTTACCCGCTACGGGTTTTAGTTATAGGATTATTAAAATGGGTAAAGACTGGAGATAGACTTACTTTTTGAAAAAATCTTATGATTGACTTTGAAAGTATAAGACATAGCTAATATGATTGATGTAATAAACTCAGACTAAGTCAAGTAAAAAGTGTGTAAGTATTAATAATTGGGTTCTAACTTGAGACTTGAACCAAATGAATAATACTTACACACTTATAGCGACAATGTCATCATCACTCATTATACTCAAAAATATAACTTCCAGAACCTATAATGAATTGTACTTTGTTTCCTTCAATATTGATTTCTGAAATATTTTTGTTGTTCGCTATTAGTTCACCATTCTCCATAATTGAGCTACTATTTTTTGTAGGCAATACTACAGTTGCTTTCGAATTTACTGGGACAGTAACATTAACAATAATCTTATTTTCTTTTCGCTCCCATCCCGATTCGGCAATCCCATATGGTGTATCGAAACTGGCTTTAGAATATTCTAAATGATGAGTAGGGTGGGGATTAATTAATAAATGTTTATAACCTGGACTATTTGTGTCAAGTCCTGCTGATACTCTGTACATCCAATCTCCAATAGCTCCATAAGCATAATGATTAAAAGAGTTCATTCCAGCATCTTGAAAAGTTCCATCAGGACGTTGCCCGTCCCATCTTTCCCATATTGTGGTGGCACCTACAGTTACTGGATATAACCATGAAGGGAATGTTTTTTGCATAAGTAAATCGTATGCTACATCTGTGTGCCCATTATCTGAAAGTACGTGGCAAAGGTATGGTGTCCCTAAGAATCCAGTTGAAAGATGTGTTCCACGACTGCGTATATCATCTACTAGAAATTGTGCAGCATTGGGTCGTAAGTTATTAGGAAGTAGATCAAACATTAGTGCAAGAACATATGATGTTTGAGAATTAGTGCCAACCCTACCTGCAGAAGTAACATATTCGTGAATAAACACTTCTTTTATTTGATTGAATAGATTACTATAGAAAGCTGCATCCTCTGTTTTGCCTAATATCTTTGCTACATCTGCTAAAATACTAGTTGAGTAGGCATAAAAAGCTGTTGCAATAAAATCTTTATCAGTATGTCCGTCTGCTCCAGTGTGGTCATTTACAAAAGGGTGATAAAAGAGCCAATCTCCAAACACACTTCCATCTTTCCAAATCATTTTTTCTCCAGATTTGTTTTTTATATAGTCAACGTATGATTTCATGCTTGGGTACTGCGTCTCCAATATGTCTTTATCTCCATATACTTGATAAATTGTCCAAGGAGCTATTGTTGCCACATCTCCCCAGCCTGCTGATACTGCGGCTTCTTTAGACCCTTGTGCATTAAGAATATCAGGAACTACAAAGGGCACTTCACCTCCTTCACGTTGATCTAAGGATAGGTCCTTAAGCCACTTAGTGAAAAAAGATGCAACATCATAGTTGAAAGATGCTGTTCTAACGAAAGCTTGTGCATCACCTGTCCATCCTAGCCTTTCATCCCTTTGTGGACAATCAGTAGGCACATCTAGAAAATTACCTTTTTGTCCCCAAATAATATTATGTTGCAATTGATTAAGTAGTGAGTCTGAAGATTCATACTTACCTGTAGTTTGCATATCTGAATGAATTACTATTGCCGTAATGTTATCTTCAGTTAATACGCCTGGGAATCCTGTTATCTCTAGAAATCGAAACCCCATAAAAGTCATCTTAGGTTCATAAATCTCATCACCTGTACCTGATAGAGTATAGTTAAGAACGCAATCAGCCGATCGTAAATTTTCTGTATAAAACTCTCCATTCTTATCAAGAACTTCAGCATGTCGAATTGTAACCTTAGTGCCTTTTTCTCCTGAAACTTTAAGTCTAACCCAACCCACTAGGTTTTGTCCAAGATCAACCAACTGTTTTCCACTTGGCGAAGTGAAAATTTTTATAGGTTTTATCTCTTCTATCTTTTTTATTTCAGCACCTTCAGATGATACAAGATTGAATTCATAATTTGCAGTTACAACGCTTTTCCAGTCGTTGTCATTATATCCAGGCTTGTTCCAACCTATCAGTTCTTTAGTAGCATCATAATCTTCGCCATAGTATAGTCCATTTTTGGTTATAGGTCCGTTGTTTGTTGATTTCCAACTATTATCGCTTATGATAGTTTGTTTACTTCCATCGCTATACTCTATGTTCATCTGCATTAAAAGTCCTTCTTTGTTTCCATAAATAGCCCAGTTGTCAGTCCATCCGAGACTTCCTTTATACCATCCTTCTCCCAGCACCGCTCCAATTGCATTGGCACCTTTATAAAGTTGATTTGTTACATCATAAACTTGATATTGAAGTCTCTTACCGTATGTTGTCCAACCTGGTGTGAAAACTTGGTCTCCAACCTTGTTACCATTTATAGTTAACTCATAAATTCCGTGTGCAGTTGCATATACTGTTGCTTTTGAGATAGTCTTGTTTATGTCAAACTCCTTTCGCATATAATGTGCGGGTGATGTTGCTGGCGATTCATAATCGTGCTCAATCCACTGTGCTTTCCAATCCATGTCATTCAATAATCCCATTTCCCAATATGCTGGCTCACTCCATTTTGAGGCATTTTTTTTATTATCCCAAGTTCTTACTTGCCAGTAATAACGCTGACCTGACAAAAGTTGAGGACCACTGTATTTAACCAAAACAGACTCATCGGAATTTATCTTATCTGAGTTCCATACTATCGATGATGATTTGAATGATGGCTCAGTAGATACTCTTATTTGATAAGCATCTTGGACAACATTGTTTGCTTTAGACTTCAACTTCCACGATAGTCTTGGTTGTTGTGTATCAATACCAACTGGGTTTGTCTTGTGCTCACAACTTAAGTCTGCTACAACAAGCGACTGTGCTTTTACTCCTGTGAGAAGTAAAAGCATAATAATGATTAGGTTTCTTTTCTTCATGATTATTTATGTATTTTATTTAGTTATTGAAATGATATTTACCTGATTTAATTTCGAATGTATAATAGTTATCACATTCGTTTATTAGTTTGGCATGTTTAGAATTAACATTAACCGATTTATTATTGTACTTAGGAAAATTCACTATTGCTTCGCCATTTGGTGGAATTACAACATCTAGCTTTAAATTATCATCTGTTTTCTCCCATGATGTTTTTATTATCCCAATTGGTGAGTCGAATGTAGCTTTTGCTGCTGAAACTTTGTCATAAATATTAGGAATGCGAATGTTTACTTTCTTAAACCCGGGTGAGTCTTCTCGTAGCCTTATTCCCGCTAAACCATCAATATACCAAGCACCTGGATATAGATATGAGCTATGTAGCAGTGAATGTCCTGGTAGATTATGTTCCCACATTTCCCAGATAGTTGTGGCTCCCTTTTCTTTCATTAAGCCCCAGCTAGGGTAAGTAGTTTTAGACATCATAGAATATATTAGGTCATCACGTCCTTCATCTCTTAGAACCTTAAATAGCATAGCTCCACCAGTAATTCCTACATCAATATGTCCATTTTTATTGATAATAATTTCCTTTTCTAATGACTTTATTACTTTAGGTCGAATGTCAATAGGCATGATATCACCATATAATGCTGCTGCCAAACTTCTCATAGAGTTGTCAGAATAGTTAGCAATATCGGCATGATAATACTTTTCGTGAATTGCATCTGATGATAGTTGAGCTTTTTGCTCCCATAGTTCTGCAATATCTTCTTTATCAATTACTCTAGCAATCTTTGCTGCTGTTTTAAGATTATATACCCTGTAGCAGTTGTTGAAGAATAGTGTTTCGTCAGAATAGTTATTCATTCCTTGTGATGTGGCTCCAGGCCATAACCAATCACCTAGAAAATCCCATTCTCCTCCATACCGCTTAAGCATATTGTTTTCTACATGGCTATCTAAAAAATCAAGCCATCCTTTGATCATCTCAAAATTCTCCTCTAATGCTCTTTTATCTCCTTGATACTGATACATAAACCAAGGTAAAGTTACTACGATGCCTCCCCATGCTGTTCCGCCACCACCATGATATGTAGGAGCAGTTTGCGGTAGAATACCTCCACCAATATGTCGTCCACTGCCTTCATGTTTTCTTGCCCATTCTGGGTTATTCATGTTGCCTACCATTGGTTCTGTTCCTTGCACATCTCTCCAGTCTTCAAGCCATTTATTGTAGAATGCACCCAATTGATAATTATAGAAGCCTGTCTCTGATGTTGCATGTGCGTCACCACCATATCCGAAACGCTCTCGTTGAGGGCAATCAACGATATATCCACCTAATGATAGATTCTCAAATGTCCACTTTACAGTGTTATAAATCCAGTTCTGTAAAGTGTCAGAAGAAGTGAAATTGCTTGCATTTTTAAAGTTGGTCCTAACCATCCATCCCTTAATGTCATTAATGTTTGGTTTATACTTTAATCCTTTAATTGTAATCCATTGACCCGAAATATAATTGAATCTATTTTGAAAAGTACCCTCACCCGAAGCACCAATTATGTATGAGTTGTGTAAGCCAAATGTCATTTCATCTTTCTCCCTCTCGGAAATATAAAAGTCTATCTTATCTTCGGGATCTCCCTTTATTGATACTTGCATCCATCCTGCAAAATTTACTCCCATATTTACTTTATAACTACCATCAGGTAACTCATCAATAGAAAGAGGACGTATTTCTTCAAACTTTTTATTTGTTTCGACCTTTTGAGCTGATAGTTTTAGTGAAGGTGTATATACCGTTGCATCATTCCAACTACTATCATCTATAAGAGTAGTGTTCCAGTTGTTAATCTCCTTATTAGCATCATATATCTCACCACCATAGCCACCTACACCGAAACCCCAATTTCCAATAAGCTGATTGGGACTTGGATGAGTTTTCCAAGATTGGTCTGTGCTAATGCGCGTAAGCAATTTGTTGTTTTTTCCATATATATCTGATTGAGCGATTACGAGAGGTGTTCTTGGTTTATCACTCGTAGCATAAGGTGCATAAATAGACCAAGAAGTGCCTAACCATAAAGAAATTACATTTTCTCCACTTTTTAAAGTGGGGGCAATATCATACGATATATAGCGTGCACGTTTAGTGTGATCGGTTGCAGCAGGAGCTAATACATGTTCGTCAATCCTTTGACCATTTACGTATATTTCGTGATATCCAACTGAAGCGACGAATATATTTGCTTTAATTGGTTTTTCACTTAATGTGAATGTCTTTCTGAACCAAGGATCTTTCATTTTATTGGAACCTTCAATTGGATCATAGTACTCAGAGGTTCCAATCCATTTTGCTGTCCACTCATCTTGTTTAAATAATCCTGTACTCCATTCAGCTATTTTACTAAATGCTGATTTGCTATCTTTTTCATCTTTAACTTGAACTTTCCAGAAGTAAGTTTTATCTGAATTTAATTTGTTGCCACCATACTCTATTAGCTGAGTGTTATCGGATAATATCCATTCAGAATCCCATAAATTGCCGATATTTTTTTTAAGTAATTTCTTATTATCACTAACCAAAATACGATAGGCAGTTTGTCTTTGTCCAAATTCGTTCTCGTTAATGGATGATAGTTTCCAGCTAAATCTTGGTTTAATTATATCTAAACCAGAAGGATTGGCTAGGTATTCAATTGTTAATTCAATAGGTGCTATTGATGTTTTTTGCCTGAAACTAGCTGAAAATGATATAAAAAACAAAATTGAAAAAAAAGTAGCTAATCTTTTAATCATCTTATGTGCTTAATTTTGAAGTTATATTTATGTACAAAAAAATACACATTCAGATTGTTGTATTTTGCTTAAATGATTATTATGCTGCTTCTATTCTAACAACAACCTTAATATGCAACTTGAGATAAAAAATAAATGTCAATACATGTATTGATAATTTAAGTGTATAAATATTGAACAAATAGATTTATGACTAATCTAGCTGTTTTGCTCGCATATTTTTTATTAAATTAATAGCACAAATTTACTAAAACTTGCAAGATAACCAAGAAAAAGCTTGCAATTTAACGTAACTACTCAAAGTATTATATAGGTAATCAATAAATTTAAGTTTAGCAACTGTGTCCTCACGAATAACTTAGTTTAAAAAAACTCTATATATCCAAAAGAAGAAAGAAAAGTACGAGATCAATCATCAAAAAATAATATATTGTAATTAAAATATGTTCGTGATAGTCTTTGTCAACTTGTTCGGTAAACTAGTAATCTCAGTTGGTTAACTCTTTCGCTTGCGAAATCAATTAAAAAACCAAAGACACTGAAACTTTTACTAAATGTGAATGGCACTTATGCCCGTTATTGTCACACTCTTTGCTTTCAATGAAGTTACTCACTTTTCTTTCTTTAGGTGTTTTGATAGTTCTAAAGGTAAAGCTATAAATATCAGTACATCTTTTCTTTTAGACTAGCAACTGTTGGATCTGTAATATAATCATCGTAATCCATCATTCTATCAATAACACCACTGGGAGTTAACTCAATTATGCGGTTAGCAACGGTTTGGATGAACTCGTGGTCGTGGCTTGAGAACAAAACATTTCCTTTATAAGTCTTCAAAGTATTATTGAATGCTTGAATAGACTCCAAATCAAGGTGATTGGTTGGTGTATCCAAAATTAATGTGTTGGGATCTTTCAACATCATACGAGAAATCATGCAACGCATTTTCTCTCCTCCCGACAATACACTTACTTTCTTTGATAGCTCATCGTTAGAGAAGAGCATACGACCAAGGAAACCTTTGATGTAAATTTCGTTTGTGTCTTGCGAAAACTGACTTAGCCATTCAATCAAGTTGTAGTCCGAATTAAAAAACTTTGAGTTATCTAAAGGAAGATAGGCAGTTGTGATTGTTTGCCCCCATTGATAGGTTCCAGCATCAGGCTTTTCTTCGCCACTGATAATTTGAAATAAAGCAGTCATGGCACGTGGGTCTCTGCTGATAAACACTATTTTATCATCTTTTTCCACATTGATGTTTAGATCTTTAAATAATACTTGACCATCAATACTTTTGCTAAGTCCTTTAATTTCCAAAATCTGATTTCCGGGTTCTCTATTTGGTGTAAAAATTATACCTGGATAACGGCGAGAGGAAGGTTTGATCTCTTCGATATTTAATTTTTCAATCATCTTCTTGCGACTTGTAGTTTGCTTTGATTTGGCTACGTTAGCACTAAAACGACGAATGAATTCTTCTAACTCTTTCTTTTTTTCTTCTGCTTTTTTGTTTTGATTTTGTTGTTGTCTCAAAGCTAATTGGCTCGATTCATACCAAAAGCTATAGTTGCCTGTAAACATCTGCAATTTACTAAAATCTATATCTACAGTGTGCGTACAAACAGAGTCTAAGAAATGACGATCATGGCTAACTATCAATACAGTATGTTCAAAATTTGAAAGATATTCTTTTAGCCAGTTTATGGTTTCAAGGTCAAGGTCATTAGTTGGCTCATCTAATAGTAGATTATCAGGTTTGCCGAATAAAGCTCTAGCCAACAATACACGAACCTTTTGTTTACCACTTAAATCTTTCATTAGCATAAAGTGCCACTCCTCGCTAATACCCAAACCAC
Organism: Proteiniphilum sp.; assembly: GCA_012728465.1. Classification (GTDB taxonomy): domain Bacteria; phylum Bacteroidota; class Bacteroidia; order Bacteroidales; family Dysgonomonadaceae; genus Petrimonas. The sequence continues at coordinate 8,487 of JAAYFB010000318.1, forward strand.
TCAACAGGATTGCGGCGTCACTTTCTGCATTCCAGCCTTCCATTTCGGCAAATTTTTCTTCTAATTCAGATACGCGAATTCCGTCTTCGTCATTAAAGTCAGGCTTTTCATAAATAGCGTTTTTCTCACTCATCACTTGCCACAAAGTAGAATGCCCCATCAAAACAGTATTGATGACAGTGTGCTCGTCAAATGCGAAGTGATCTTGGCTTAACACCGATAATCGTTCTCCAGAACCTAATGTTACTGAACCTTTTGTTGGAGATATTTGATTGCTCAAAACACGTAGGAATGTAGATTTGCCCGCACCATTGGCTCCAATAATGCCATAGCAGTTTCCTGGAGTGAATTTTAAATTAACATCTTGAAAAAGAACCCTTTTGCCGAACTGAACGTCCAGATTATTTACTGTTATCATTATTTAGTCTCGTTATTTTTAAATTGAACCGGCAAAGATACTAAAAATAGACAAAACTATTGGTTGGTGTTGATGGCATGACAGCTTTTCATTAGCAAGATGTATAGTATGAACGATTTTACTTCAAATAATACTTTTAATTTAAAGCTTGTGTGATGTAGATAGAGTGCATATTTTATTAAAACAAAAAAACTGAAATACCCAGTCCACTAGTATACTGACTCAGATTATCTAGTTCATAACTTAATTTGACCACATTTACCTTAAAATTTCGGTTGTACACTTTTCTTTCTTTCATCGGATAAAGATACTATTTTTAGGATGATACAAGAGAACACTAAAAGTACTCTTCATAAACTCAATTTTTAATTACAAATGTATTATAATGCTTTAAAATTGAGCTAAATACAGCACTGCCAATGATGGACACTAAACTGCCAATGTTGGACTGTTCGTACCCCTTAATGGCTTTTTTTGTTTAGGGGTACGAA